>JAGVKR010000318.1 GCA_020050375.1 Planctomycetales bacterium | reverse complement strand
TCCCGTTCGGAGCCTCGCCGTTCCAGCCGCGCCAGGTCGACGTGGGAGCCAGCCAGCGGCCGTCGGCCAGCTCGATGATGCGATGGCACGTTTCGAACGCCGGTCCGACGACAGGGGGCTCGATGACGCGCGGCGTAGTCCACGAGACGCCGCTGTCGTTGCTCCGAAGCAGGAGCAGATCCATCGGGACATAGCCGAGATTTTCGCGATTCACGACCCCCTCCGTCGGGTCGTCGCGGTAGAAACGTCCGCCGAAGGCGAGAAGCTGATTGCCGGCGACCCGGCTCAGGCGAACGGAGTGCGTGGCACGCCGCCGCACGATGTCGTCGAACAGCGGTTCGGGGGCCGTCCAGTTCACACCGCCGTCGCTCGAGCGCGACAGGTAGGTGCGATAATCGAGGCTCTCAACCGCTTCGCCGAGATCGAAGCCGGCGAGGAGCTCGCCATTCGGCAAGTGGACGATCGAGGGGTGCCAGGCGTGGACCGACCGGATATGGGGCCGCGGATTCCGATACAGAAGTCCGCTGCCGATGGTTTCAATCATGAGCGCGCATTTGCCTCCGTTTGTGACGCGCCGCTGGTGGGGTCAAGCAGGCCGCAGGCGCTCCGGGCTTGTATGGTTGCGCATGGCGGAGGAGGCGTCAACCGACATCACGGGACGAAATCCCCGGCGCGGCCTCGCGTCCGTCAGTCCAAACCGAATCGGGCTTCAACCACGAAATGAAAGAGCAGCCTTCGGCCTGCGCCAGCCGTTCGCAGCGGTGCGGGAACCTGTCCTCGGTGAAGTCGCAGAAAACGAGGTTGATCCGTTCCAGTCTCTCCTCCCGAAGCCCGGCCCGCGCGCCTATAATGAGGGTAGAATGCGCGCTTGTTTCGTTGCGATTGCGAGCCGATGTCAGAATCCTTACGCGGACAATTCCTGATCGCCGGACGCGCGATGCGCGACCCGAACTTCTATCAGACCGTCGTGCTGATCGTCGGTCACGGCTCCGATGGGGCGATGGGGGTCGTCGTGAATCGTCCGTCCGGGTTGACGATCGCGCAGGCCCTCGAAAAGCATTTTGAAATCCCCGAAACGGGGGAAATGGTCCACGTCGGGGGGCCGGTTGAACGCAACGCGCTGTTTGTGTTGCACAACGCGGCCGAGCTCGACGGGGGAGAGACGCCGATCATCGACGGGCTCTACGTCGGCAACAGTCCCGAGACGTTCGAGCAGGTGGTCGAGCGGGCCACGGACCCCGAATCAGACTTGAAGTACCGCGTGTACTTCGGTTGCGCCGGCTGGGCCCCCGACCAGCTTGAGGGCGAATTGAGCCGCAACGACTGGCTCGTGCTGCCGGCCAGGTCCGACTACGTCTTTCATTCCGAACCGTACTCCATCTGGGAACTCGCGATGAGCGATTACCAGAAGACGAACCCGTTGGTTCGGGGCGTCCGCGGCAAACCGGATTTGAATTGACGACGTCGAAGCGGGCGAGAGTTGCAGCAGTCCGTGGAGGATCAACAACGCTTCAACGAAAACAACCTGCGGAGGAAATTCCGCAGGTTGTCGATTCGAATACCGACGATCGAGCGCCTTGGCACTACTTCGGCTTGTGGTCCTTATGGCACTCGGTGCAATTAACGGCTTTCTTAAGGGCATCAGCACCCCCCTCTTTGCCGGCTTCGACCTCTTTGGCGGCCTTAATCAACGCATCGTTGAGCTTTTTCCAGTTGGCGGCCTCGCCCCGTGGCGGCTTGTCCTTGCCCATCGCTTCGTACATCTCGACGAGCTTCTTTTTCTCTTCGGGCGTGGCCTTACCGTCGATCACCTTATCCTTCAAGGCCCCCTTCTTATGTTCCTTCATCACGTCCTTGATCGTGTATTTGGGCTTCTCGTCGGCGGCGCGCAGCACGGAAATTATTCCGCCGGTAATGACCGCCAGCGACAGCAGTGCAATCGGGTAAACGCGACGCATGGGCAAACCTCCGTGAGAAACGATTGAATTCTGGTGTGTGATCGTCGGGATAATCCCTGAACACTGGCTGACAGGTCTCCGGCGGCAAACGACCATCGTTTGCTCCGGCACCAGATGATGCATGTTTTAACAATCGACTTCCGGGAGAACAAGATGCGTTGATGGGTACGGCACTGAGCCGCGTTCCGTGGTTTGTCATTTGGACAATTTTCAACCGGGATTGCCGTGCCGTGCTCGCGCATGCCCCGTGGAATCCCGCGTTCCCGAGAATTTCGGTCGTGCTGACGGGATGTGTTCCGCAAACAACGTGCCGGTCGGTAGGGAAGGATCGGGAATTGAGCATTCACGGGGCAGTGGGGGTGGTGGATTTGCGGGACCCCGCGGATTTCGAACTGTGTACTGAATACTCTGTGCGCAGTTCACGCCACCACGACGCAATCCTCAATTTCCCCTGAATCCCGAATGCTGAATCCCGAATCCTTTTGTTCCACGATATAACACTCCTCAACCGCCGGTCCCGCGATCGGCACAAGTGGGGTTGTACGGGAGCGATTGATGGTGACTCCGTGGGAACAGCTCAATCGCCGGATCGTCGCCTGCCGGCGCTGCCCGCGGCTGCGCGACCATTGCCGACAAGTGGCCATTGAGAAGCGCCGCGCTTATCGCGATCAGGACTACTGGGGGAAACCGGTTCCCAACTTCGGTGATCCGGAGGGGCGGTTGCTGATTGTCGGACTGGCGCCCGCCGCTCACGGCGCCAACCGGACCGGGCGGATGTTCACCGGTGATCGCAGCGGCGAGTGGCTGTACCAGGCGCTGTTCAAGGCGGGGTTCGCGAATCAACTCCATTCCGAGAGTCCCGATGACGGGTTGCAACTGGTCGACTGTGCGATCACGGCGACGTGCCACTGTGCGCCGCCCGACAACAAGCCGACGCCGGACGAAATCGAAGCGTGCCGCGAGTGGTTCGCCCAAACCGTCGATCTGCTGCCGGTGAAGGTCTTCGTGGCGCTGGGGGGGATCGGCTGGCGGACGGTGATCGATGAGGCCCGCCGACGCGAGTGGTGGCCGGGACCGCTGCCGAAGTTTGGTCACGCCGCCGAGGTCGAATTGGGGGATGGTCGAACGCTGCTGGGGAGCTTTCATCCCAGTCAGCAGAACACGTTCACGGGGCGCCTGACGGAACCGATGCTCGATGCGGTATTCGCGCGCGCACGGGTTTTATTAGAATGCGAACCGAAGGCGAAGCGTGGATCGGCTGCGCCTCGGCGTGATAAGTCGCGCGACTCCCGATGAGGACCAAGGCGTCAGGAGGCAGGCATCAGGCGTCAGTGGCACTCTCTGATTCCTGTCGCCTGATGCCTGTCACCTGAGTGTGGACGTGGTTATCGATCAAACCCATTGCCTACGAGCATGGCTGCCATATGTTGCCGCTTGAAAACGTGCGTGTGCTCGATCTGTCGCGGATCCTTGCGGGCCCCTATTGCACGATGCTCCTGGGAGACCTGGGGGCCGACGTCATTAAAGTCGAACGCCCGGGCGCGGGAGACGACACGCGGCAATGGGGCCCTCCCTTCGCGGCTGGTGAAAGCGCCTACTATCTCTGCTGCAACCGCAACAAGCGGGGTGTGACGCTCAATCTCAAGTCGCCAGAGGGGCGCGAACTGGCGGCGAAACTGGCGGAGCAATCGGATGTGCTCGTCGAGAATTTCCTGCCCGGAACGCTCGACGAATGGGGCCTGGGCTATGAGGATCTGTCGCGGCGTAATCCCAAGCTCATATTTTGCAGCCTGACCGGATTCGGACAGACCGGCCCGCGCCGCGACGAGCCGGGATACGACATCATGATCCAGGCGCTCGCGGGGGTCATGAGCATCACCGGCGAGCCGGAGGGGCCCCCGACGAAACTGGGGGTCGCGATCTCCGACATCACGGCAGGGCTGTATGCCAGCCAGGCGATTCTCGCCGCCCTGTACGCGCGCGAAAAAACGGGGCGCGGCGAGCGGATCGACCTGGCGCTGTTCGACACGACTTTGTCGTGGCTGGCCAATGTCGGTCAGAACTATCTCCTCTCGGGTGAAGTACCCCGGCGACAGGGGACGGCCCATCCGAATATCGTTCCTTATCAGGCGTTCGAGGCCAGTGATGGCTCGGTGATCGTCGCCGTCGGCAACGACACCCAGTTCCGCCGGTTCTGCGACCTGGTCGGTCGCTCCGATCTGGCGGCCGATCCGCGCTTCGCCACGAACGCCGGGCGCGTCGAGCATCGCGGTGCGCTCTTGCCGATAGTGAAGTCGATCATCGCCGAGCGCTCCGTCGCAGACTGGATCACGGCTCTCGAAGCAGCCGGCATTCCCTGCGGCGCGGTGAATTCGATCGATCGGGCGTTCGCCGATCCGCAAACGACCGCCCGCGACATGCTGCGGGAAGTCTCGCACCCCACGATCGGTCGACTGAAGCTGGCTGGCTCACCGGTGAAGCTGCAGCACGCCGGCGCATCTCCGCTCCGCCCACCGCCGCTATTGGGCGAGCACACCGACGAAGTCTTCCACGAGTTGCTGTCACTCGCTCCCGCCGATGTGCAGAAGCTGCGCGACGCCGGCGTGGTGTGACCCCGGGTCTCACGCGACGCCGACCTCGAAGTAATCATCCTCGGCGATGTCGGGGATTCCAACGACCAGCACGCGCATCCGCCCTTTGGCTCCGTGGACGACGCCTGGCGGGATGTGAACCAGCGAACCCTTCTCGACCGCGTAGTCAACGCCGTCGAGGCTGACGCTCCCCGCTCCGTCGAGCACGTAATACAGCTCGGTCGAGCGCTTGTGATAGTGCAGCTTCGCGCCGTCGATATCGACGGCATGGGCCCACGCCGCGGGATCGAGCGGCGCGTCTTCACGGCTGATGAGCCGGTCGCGCCAGCCGCAAGCGCTCCGCTCGCGCGGCGTATGCCCTTCGTGACGAACGAGCGTCGGACCGGTCGATGCTGCAGATGCGGGCTGAGTGTGATTCATGCGAGAATACATGACTTCAATGGATCGCCGTTTCAACGTGTCGTAGAAACCGCAAAATACACGAACGACATGAAAAAAAGTTTAGGTGATAAAGTGTCGAAAAGAAATCGAAGGTATTGAGGATACGACCAATATCGCGGGCCAATCCAATAGGACTGCGATCCATGGGCGCTTCTATTTTCGTGCTACGAACATCACGAGTCGGCGCACGGCGCGGAGATTTCGATCAGCGACAGTGGACTGACCACGGAAGACACCGAAGACACGGAAGAAATACAAGAAAAATGACGAGTACGATTTATTCGCTCGTCCGCCCTCTTTTTCCGTGTGTTCGGTGTCTTCCGTGGTCCTGAGTGGTGTCTCGGTTGCGGCTGAGCAATGCGAGGCCGCGCTGGGGCTTTGGTGCCTTTCGTGGTTCCACCTTCTTAGTCTTCGCCTTCGTCGCGTGGGTGCCGTGGCTCATTTGCCCGGCGATCGCCCCCCGCCGCGTCGCTGGCCACCTCGGCCCATATTCATCAGGTTGTCGACGATCACCGGCATCAGGTTCTGCGGTTTGTCGGTCGTTGCCAGAAAGAAGCAAATGAACATTTCGTCCGTGGTTTGCTCGCCCCAGGTCACACGCTGCGGGGGCGAATTCGGGTTGAGCGGGTTCTTCTCCGAGTTGTCGTAGAGGGCGGTCACGTCCAGCCGCGTTCCTTTGGGAAGACGCAGCGGTTGCTCGAGCAGGTATTGGTCCTGCCAGTTGAAATTCCAGTCGTTGATGCGGATCAGCGGTTCGGTCCGGCCGTCGGGGAACGTCGCTGTCGCTTCCATTTTACGCCCGAGCAGGTGCATGTGCGGGGTGATGCCGACCAGGGTGACGTCCGCCGGCAGCGTGTAGGAACGCTCCATCGGATGGTTCTCGACTCCCGCCGGAATATCGAGGCTGCGATCGAGGACCATCAAGCCGGCAACGACTTTCTGTGACGGCACTTTCACATAGTGGATGCCGATCGTCGATTGATCCGATTCGGGCTTGCCGCTGGGATGATAGTGAACCTGCAGCACCAGGTCCGACCCCTTGCGGAGCAGTCGCCCCATGCCGTTGGGGAGCACCTGCGGAGTCCCGCCCGGGGCCCACCCGCCGAGCGCCCCGCTGGGAACGAAGCCCGGCCCGCCGAAGCTGCTATAACCC
>JAGVKR010000777.1 GCA_020050375.1 Planctomycetales bacterium | reverse complement strand
TTCCATCCAAAACTTTCACACCGAAGAGCGCAACAGTTTTTCCTTTTCCCTTCAACCCCAACCAGAGATTTTTTGCCAACTTTTTATCAGGCCACCCCCACTCCCCCACTCCCCGTTTCTCATTCTCTCGGTCTCTCAATCTGAAACCATCGGAATCGACCAACCTCACTCACAACGTCCCCATGCCCAACCCCTCCCCTGTCGTCATCGACGTCCGACAGCTCAGTCGCGACTTCGGCGCCTTAAAGGCGGTCGACCGGGTTTCGTTTCAGGTGCGGCGCGGGGCAATCTTCGGCCTGCTGGGCCCCAACGGCAGCGGCAAGTCGACGATCATCCGCATGTTGTGCGGCGTGCTCGCCCCATCCGCCGGATCGGCGAGCGTGCTGGGCTACAACGTGGAGACCGAGGCCGAAGCGATCAAGCGGCGCATCGGCTACATGTCGCAGAAGTTCAGTCTCTATGCCGATCTGAGCGTTCGCGAGAACATCGAGTTCTACGGACGGATCTACGGACTGTCTCCCGAAAAGCTCGCCGAGCGGTCGCGGGCCGTGCAGGAACTGACCGGCATCGGCGACCGGCTCGATCAGCTCGCGGGGACGCTTTCGGGCGGCTGGAAGCAGCGATTGGCGCTGGCCTGCGCCCTCGTCCACGAGCCCGAAGTCCTCTTTCTCGACGAACCGACCGCCGGCATCGACCCGGTGGCCCGCCGCGACCTTTGGGACCTGTTGTTCGAGCTGGCCGGACGCGGCGTGACGCTGTTCGTCACGACGCACTACATGGACGAAGCCGAGCGCTGCACCGATGTCGCGTACATCCATATGTCGCGCCTGATCGTCTGCGGGAAACCGCACGAGCTGAAGGAACTCCCCGCCGTCACTCCTCCCGGCACGAAGCGCTACGAGCTTGAGACGCCGCGTCCAACCGAGGATCTTTCGCGGCTGCGGCATCTGGAGGGCGTTGCCGATGCGACGCTGTTCGGTCAGACAATTCACCTCCTGGTCGACGAGCGCCGCACCGAGGCCGACATCTGCCGGCTTTTGCAGCTCCCCGAGGGAAGCGTGCCCATCCGGCCGATCGCCCCCAGCCTCGAAGACGTCTTCGTGACGCTGACCCGCGCCGCCGAGCGCGCCCCGGCGAGCGGAGGGCGTAAGCCCCCTGAACCAGACCTACAAAAGACAGCGGTCAAAACTACAGAAGAGACGACCAGCGCTGTCTCTGACTCGCTGACCTCTGATCTCTGTAGCTCTCCGTCAGACTCTCCTTCAGGGGGCTTACGCCCCCCGCTCGCCGGGAAGACGAGCCCCTTCTGGGGCCTGACGGCGATGTTGCTCAAAGAGTTTTCGCACATACGTCGCGAGCCGGCGACCATCTTTTTCATGCTGGTCGTGCCCGTCCTCCAGACGATGATCTTCGGTTATGCCATCCAGACCGAGATCGACAACATTCCGACGGTCGTCCACGATCTTGATGGGCGCAAGTCGGCGCGCGAGTTAATCGACGCCTTCCGCAACACACGGACATTCGCCATCATCGACAGCCTCAACGACGATGAAACGTTCCGCCGCGCCATCTCGTCCGGCCGCGCCAAAGTCGGCGTGCGGATCCCTCCCGATTTCACCGAGCGATTGATGCGCGGTGAACAGGTGCAGGTCCAGGTGCTGATCGACGGCAGCGACTCGCAGGTCGCAACGACCGCTCTCAAAGCGGCCAACCTGCTCGGCACAAACCGGTCGATTCAACTCGCCCGCTCGCTGGCCGAATCGGCGGCGCGGGTTCCGGCTCGTGACCCGGTGGGTAAAGCCGCGCTCCCGATCGAGATGCGACCGCGCCTGTTGTTCAACCCGGCGCTCGAAAGCTCGCACATCTTCGTGCCGGGTTTGGTGGGGATCATCATGCAACTGGTGACGCTGTTTTTGACGTCATTCGCCATCGTCCGCGAGCGGGAGTTGGGGACGCTCGAGCAGCTCTTCGTCACCCCGGTGGGGCGGATGGGGCTGCTCCTGGGCAAGCTTGTTCCCTACGCCTGCATTGGCTTCGTCGAAATGTTGATCGTGCTGACAGTGATGGTTTATGTGTTCGGCGTGCCGATCCACGGCAACCTGTGGCTGCTCCTGGCCCTCTCGGTATTGTTCCTGGTGTGCGCGCTTGGGCTGGGGCTGCTCGTCTCGACCGTCGCGAAGACTCAGTTGCAGGCGATGCAGTTCGCCTTCCTGTTGATGCTGCCGTCGGTGCTTCTCTCGGGCTTCATGTTTCCACGGAGCGAAATGCCTGCGCCGATTTATCTTTTGTCCTTCGGAATTCCCGTCACGTATTTTCTGGAAATCCTGCGGGGGGTCGTGCTCCGGGATGCCGATTTGATCGATCTCGTCCCGCAGGTGATCGGACTTTGCGTCTGCTGTGCAGTGATCCTCGCTCTGAGCGTGACCCGATTCCGCAAACAGTTGGCGTAGAGACGAGGGCGATTGGATCGTGAGAAACTCGGGTGCCACAGCCAGCGACCACCGGGAGTCGGCTGTGCGAACGGTGTGTTCGCATACAGTGAACGAACGCAGCCAGGATTGTTGCCGGATACGGATTCAGAAGAACCCAAAAACAGCTTCCTGAGACGCTCGCACGGCCGACTTCCTTCGGGCGCTGGCCGTGGCACCCGATCAAATGCTTGCTTGCGCCGAATGATCGCTACATCGAATGCGACGTCCCGCGCCAGACCGCCTGCACTCGATCGAGCGCCGCGGCCAGCACGATCACCGAGCCGATGATGATCTGGCTGTAGTTCTGATCGAGATCGAGGATCACGATGCTGTCGACGATGAGGCGAATGATCAGCGCCCCGAGCACCGCTCCCAATGCAGTCCCCCGCCCGCCCGAAAGGCTTGCCCCGCCGACCACCGCCGCGGCGATCACCTCCAGCTCGTATCCCGCGCCGTCACCGGAGGCGGCCGAGCCGTGGTAGCCGATGTTGATCATCGCGGCGATCCCGGCGGTCAGTCCGGCGAGAACATATGTCAGCGTCTTGAGCCGTGGGACCGGCAGGCCGGCATAGCGGGCCGCCAGCTCGTTTCCCCCGATCGCGTGCAGCTTGCGCCCCGTCACCGTGCTCGACAAAAAAAACACTCCCCACAAACCGACCGCCACGAGAATCAGCAATGGAATCGGGTAGATGAATTCATTCGCGCCGATCGGCACGCGGCGGCTGATGAACCCCTCGACGAATGACGGGTGAAACTCGCCGATCGACTGCGCCTTCGTGGTGACGAAGGCGATGCCGCGAAAGATGCTCATCGTCCCCAGCGTGATAATAAAAGGATGCAAGCGCAGTCCGATCACTCCCAATCCATTGCAGACGCCGCACAACGTCCCCGTGCCGAGACAAACGGCCGACGTCACCGGCACGACGATCCAGCCGGGAGTTTCGCGCCAAGGACCGGCCGGACCAAACGCGTGCAGAACGGCGGCCCCCGCCAGACCGGCCACCACGTAGACACCTGCCACCGACAGATCGATGCCGCCGGCGACGATCACGATCGTGGCGCCGATCGCCATGATCGCGAAGAACGACGTGTTCTTGGCCAGCGTCAGCAAGCGATCGACGTTGAGAAACTTGTTGCGGACGACCAGATATTCCCTGCCGGTCTCAGGATCGCGCACGCGGCGCTCAGTCGACCCACCCAGCACCGTGAGGAGCGTCATCAACAACACAATGACGCCGATCAGCCCCAGTTCCTGCATCCCCGCGAGGCGCCGCGCCACGGGATCGCGGTCGGAACCGAGCGGGGGCGTTCCAGAAACATTCGGGGAAGTGGGAGGAGAATTCACGCGCGCATTGTGGAAGAACCCCCTCGGAGACGTCAAGGACCGCGCGTTCTGCTTGCATCGAAAACCGAGTCGCCCGACAATGCGGACCGTCCAACCGTAATTCGACTTGCAGATTTCGCAGGGAGCGTTGATGGAAGGCGTTGCGCCGTCACAAACTGACACGACACGCAGCCTCAAAGGCCGCATTCATCAGTCGTTTGTCTACTGGTGCTTCGAGAAGTATTGGGATCTCGACCGTGCTTGCCAGGTCGCCAACAAGCTTGGCTGCGTGGGAATCGAGTCGGTTTCCCCCGAGCATTGGCCGACTCTCAGGAAATATGGGCTGTTGTCAACGCTGGCCAAGGCGCATCATTTTGACCTGGGACTCAACAATCGGAACTCGTGGCCGCTCTGCCTCGAGCAACTGCGATCGACCGTCGACGCCTGCGCCGACTTCGGCTGCCCGAACGCCGTCACGTTCACGGGAACGCGCGACGGCACTCCCGACGACGTCGGTCTCAGGAACTGCGTCGAAGGCTACAAGCAGATCGTGGGATATGCCGAGCAAAAGAGAGTCACGCTCTGCCTCGAGATGCTCAACAGCCGGACCGGCGGGAACATGCTTGGCCGACCCAACTATCAGGGGGACCACACCGACTATTGCCTTGAAATCATCAGGCGGGTTGGGTCTCCGCGACTCAAATTGCTTTTCGACATTTACCATGTCCAGGTCATGGATGGGGACATCATCGCCCGGATCCGCGCGGACCATGAATACATCGGTCACTACCACACCGCCGGCAGTCCGGGACGCTGCGAGCTGGACGACACGCAGGAGATCAACTTCCCTCCGATCATGGAGGCGATTCTGCAAACCGGATACACCGGTTACGTCGGACACGAATTCATCCCCACCCGCGACCCGCTGGAGGGCCTGGCGCAGGCCGTGACGCTGTGCGATGTGTGAGCGCGAGGCACGATCGCTTGCATCGCCGCCGCGCGCCAATGACAATTCCTTTTGTTCACAGGCCATCCGCATCCGACCCCGGTCGGTACGCCCATTCGCAAGGAGCGTTGATGCCAAGCTCATTGAAGGGCCGTATTCGCCAGTCGATCGTCCACTGGTGCTTCGAGAAGCACTGGGACATCGAGCAGACATGCCGCATCGCGCAACAGCTTGGTTGCCCGAGCATCGAAGTCGTGGCGCACGAGCACTGGCCGACGCTGCGGAAATACGGTCTGACGTGCGCGCTCGCCCGATCGCACGGCTGGGACAAGGGGATGAACAACCCGAAGTATCGGCCGGAATGTCTCGAACAGCTCCGCTTGGCGATCGACGCCAGCGCCGACTTCGGCTGCCCGAACGTCATCACCTTCACCGGTCTGCGCGAGGACATTCCCGACGACGTCGGCCTCGAAAACTGCGTCGCCGGTCTGAAGCAGATCATGGCGTATGCCGAACGCAGGCAGATCACGATCTGCCTGGAAATCCTCAACAGCCGCGATGCCCGATCGAATCTCGGCCATCCGGGCTATCAGGGCGACCACACCGAGTACTGCATCGAGATCATCAAACGGGTCGGCTCCCCTCGGCTCAAGCTGCTGTTCGATATCTACCACGTGCAGATTATGGATGGCGACATCATCGCCCGCATTCGCGAATTCAAGGATTACATCGGCCACTATCACACCGCCGGCAATCCGGGCCGCGCCGAGCTGGACGACCACCAGGAGCTCAACTACCCCGCCATCATGCGGGCGATCGTCGACAGCGGTTACACCGGGTACGTTGGGCAGGAGTTCATACCCACCCGCGATCCGCTGGAAGGGCTCACGCAGGCCGTCCGGCTGTGCGACGTATGAGAAACGGCGAACAGAGAGTCGCCTTTCGCTCCGCGAAAGAACGCGCACTTTCGCGGAGCGAAAGGCGACAATGATCGATATGCCGATCTTGAGCCGTCACGAGAACATCCACCGCGGACTGTTCGTGATGTCTGCCGCAAGTTGCTCGGCGAGGGCATCGCCGTTCTCGAGCGCATTCCTCTCGATCACCACTGTTGTTCCGCCGACAAGCCGGATGTGGTAACGCACGATTTCCTTCCGGCTGTCAGTCGTGCTTTCGATTCGCAGGACGTCCAGCGTCCGGAAACGGTGCGTGTCCGCGTCGCCGCTGCGCCGATATTCGAGCGTTCGCGCGTCGTATTGGAACCAGACGATCGTTTGCCGGGGAATGACGACGAGTGCCAGCACCAGCCGCCAGATGGTCAGCGCGGCGATCAGGAGGCCAAGCGTTGGTAAAGCCAGATTCGGAAGGGCCGGTCCCTTCGTGACGGCGATCGCCATGCCCCAGCCGCAAGACACCATCCCGCCGAGCAGCACCGCGACACTGAGACCATGATTCCGCAATCGGCGCGAGAGCGCGGGGAGCTGTCGGTCGGAAAGTGCGGCTCCGCTGATCACTGTCGACGGCGCCTCATTTCAAGTACAGAAACTCGCTCGCATTGAGCAGCGCCCAGCAGGCGCTTTCGAGCCCGTGCTCGTCGACGAGTCGTTTTGTCGCTGCGTGCTCGTCTGCCGTCGGCGCGCGCCCCAACGC
>JAGVKR010000112.1 GCA_020050375.1 Planctomycetales bacterium | reverse complement strand
CCCCCCTTCCTAAGGGGGGGAGCGATCGCGCGCCTGCGACCGACTCTCAATTGGCGGATGCACCCCCTTGGTTACGCGCATCAGATTTTCGTTGATCGCGGGCTCTCCCTCAGGGTAAGCTGGCATTCCCTGAGAAGGGCCGCTCTCATGCCTCACCCTGCTGTCAATCCGTCGTCTTCGCCGTCACCGGCGACCTGTCCCCGGTGCGGGAATCGGCTGCCCGTTCAAGGCGACACCGTCGGTCCGTGCCCGCTCTGTCGCGACGCGCCGCCTCTTGCAGAACGATCGACGCAGAACAGCGTCAAGGCCCTGACGGCCACCGATTTGAAGGTCAAGGCGTTCCGCAAGCGGCCAGACGCCAATGTACTGTTGCTGTTCCTGGCGATCGTGCTGCTGTCGATCGTGGCTGCCGCGATTTACTGGATCGCGTCGTCCCGCTGACGCGGCCGCAAGTGGATCGGACCGATGATGGCCAATAAGATTGGCTGTCGTGAAGTGACCGGCCTCTTCGCACACGAATCGAATCCGGACCATGGCCGGCCGCCGCGTCGCCTCCGGTCCGGGGTGCAGCCGTGATCCGGCCGAGCACGAATCCCATTCGCGGGCAAGTTCCCGCTCCAGGCCGTACCACGGATCGAAAATGAATCCTCGTGGAATCAATGAGTCCGCCAATGGCGACGAGGCGGACGATCCGGCTCGCCCCGGTCAGTCGTCAGTCGGCGCGATAGACTGTCCCCCTTGTCACTCCTGCGGCAGGGGAACTATATTCATCCACCGTCGTTGATGGATCGATCCCTTTGTAACCGTTCACAGCCCCGGAAGGGGGACAGGCACAATTTTCCCGACAATGGGTGGACAGCGCCAAGCCGAGGCATCGGACGTCGCTTTCTGCGACGCGGGAAAAATGAGCCAGTCCCCGGGCTGTGAACGGTTACGATCCCTTTCCCTGGATTCTGCGGATGATGCTCATGACCAAATGGTCGCTTGTGGCGCGGGCTGCGGTTTGCGTTTTGTTGTCTTCTTCGACGATTCTGTGGGCCGCCGATGCCAACTGGCCTCAGTGGCGCGGGCCGAAGCGGGACAGCGTCTCCATCGAGAAAGGCTTGTTGCAAAAATGGAGTGACGATGGGCCACCCCTCGCGTGGAAGGTCTCGGGGCTGGGGGAAGGGTTTGCCAGCGTCGTGCTCTCCGAGGGACGGATCTTCACGATGGGGAAGCGCCAGGGAGCCGAGTTCCTGATCGCGCTGGCCGAAGACGACGGAAAGGAGCTTTGGTCGGCGAAGGTCGGGCTGAATTCGGCCGACAGCCCCAGCAGCACGCCGACGGTCGACGGCGAGCGCGTCTATGCCCTCGGGCCGCAGGGAGATCTGGTGTGCGTCGAAGCGGCAAGCGGCCGCGAACTGTGGCGGAAGAGTTTTACCAAAGATTTCGGCGGATCGGTCCCGATCTGGAAGTATTGCGAGTCCCCGCTGATCGATGGAGACAAATTGATCTGCACCCCCGGAAGCCCGCAAGCCACAATTGTCGCCCTCAACAAGAAGACCGGCGACGTGAACTGGAAGGCGAGCCTCCCGAAGGGGGGCGGCGACGGCGGGTTCGGGTACTCGTCGGTCGTCGTCAGCGAAGGAGCCGGCGTGCGGCAGTACGTGTAGTTGCTCGGCGCGGGAGCCGGATGCGTCGGTGTCGCGGCCGCGGACGGCAAATTGCTCTGGAGCTATTCCAAAGTCGCCAACGGCACGGCGAGCATTCCGACGCCGATTGTCGATGGGGATTTCGTCTTCTGTTCGTCCGGCTATGGAACCGGATCGGCGCTGTTGAAGCTCTCGAAAGAGGGGGACGGAGTCAAAGCCGAAGAGATGTACTTTCTCCCTGGCAGCCAGTTCCAGAACCATCACGGCGGGATGATTCACATCGGTGACTACATCTACAGTGGGCATGGTCACAATCAGGGATTCCCGATTTGCGTCGAGATGAAGACCGGCAAGATCGTCTGGGGCGGAAAGCAGCGTGGCCCTGGGACCGGGTCGGCCGCGGTGGTCTTTGCCGACGGACAGCTTTACTTCCGTTACGAGAACGGGCTGATGGCCCTGGTGGACGCGAATGCCGAAGCCTACCAGCTCAACGGCACGTTCAAGATCCCCGACGTCTCCGGGCCAAGCTGGTCGCATCCGGTCGTCGTCGGGGGAAAACTGTATCTTCGCGAGCAGAACAATCTGTTTGTGTATCGGTTGAAGTAGGAGTAGGGACGTGAAGCACGGACAACGTGTTGGCTTCAGCCAACACGAAACAACACCTCGTGTGGACTGAAGTCCACACTACGATCGGCGGATCTATTCGTCAGTCCCGAGGAACCGGCCGCCGTCGACGCGATAAATCGCCCCGGTGACGAAGTCGGTCCCTTCGAGCAGATAGAGCACCAGATTGTTCGCGTCGTCGGGAGTGCCGACCCGCTTCAAAGGGGACGCCTGACGAATCGCCTCGATGTCGTCCGCGGTGAGATCGGGCGGGGGATCGATCATCGCCGGGGCGATCGCGTTGACGGCGATCGTCGGCGCGAGCTCGACCGCCAAGGCGCGGGTCATCGTCGCCACGCCCCCCTTGGCGATCAGGTAGGGAAGAAAGTTTTTGTAGGGGCGGTCGACGGCCCAGTCCGCAAAGTTGACGATCTTTCCCTGCAAGCCGCCCTCGACCGGTTGCCGGCGCATGGCCCTCGCGGCGGCCACGGCGGCGAAGTACGGCGCCTTGAGATTCGAGGCGATATTGTCGTCGAAATCCTGCGGCGTGAGCTGGTCGAACGGAGTGGCGTGAAACTCGCTGGCCATATTGACGAGGGCATCGACCGATCCGAAGCCGGCGACCGTCTGCTCGACAAGCCGCTCGGCATCGAGTGGATTTCGCAGGTCGGCCGCGAACGCTTCGCAGCGAACGCCGAGCGTGCGGACTTCGGCAGCGACCGCTTCAATCCGCGCGCGGCTTTTGAAATAGCTGAGGGCGACGTTCGCCCCGCGCCGGGCGAGTTGCAGGGCGAGCTTTGCCCCGACTCGACGGCCGCCGGTGATGAGGATCGTTTTTCCGGTAAGATTCATGGATTGCGACCAGCCTTGCGAAAACGGAGAGCCTTTTGCGCGCGACGAACCATCCTCGTCAGCGACACCGTGGATGCAACCGGAGGGCGCGGAGTTCGATCGCTGCCATCCGCAAATGTGGTGAATGAAAAACGGATCCAGTCGCGGAGCGACGACGTGATGTAGCCAGCGGCGCGAGCCGCTGGAAAGGGTTGAGCGAAGTTGCGCAAGCCCCGGCAGGGGCGACGTGAGTCTTCGCGGCGTCGACGTCGCCCCTGCCGGGGCTTGGTTGAACGCAAACGTTTCTCCAGTGGCTCGCGCCACTGGCTACAATACGCCGCCCCTGCCGGGGCTATGCCAATTTGTGATGTGATATTCATTTGTGCGGATCAACACGACGGCAGACCCATCACACTCGGACGCCACCACCCCTACCCCCCCTTGCTAAGAGGGGGAGTCGCTGTTTCCCGCAGCCAGTCGGCGATGAAGAGCTGGCTGCTTTCATCGGCGGTTCGGGTCGAAGTCCAGAGGAGTTTTTTGCCATCGGGGCTGAAGACCGGCAGGATGTCGGTGCGGTTCATGTCGGTGATCTGCGTCACCTTTCCGCCGGTCAGCTTGCCGTCGGGGTAGCTCAGCTCGCGCGTGAAGAGATGAAACTTGACGCCGATCGGGCTCCCCGAATAATCGGCATTCGCCCAGATAATATACTTTCCGCTGGGATGGAAGTACGGGCACCAGTTGACGTGGTCGAGGTTGTCGGTGAGCTGCACCTCGCTCTTTCCGTCGATGGTCTTGCCATCGATCGAGATGGCGTAGATTTGCAGCATGTCTTTCTTCAGCCGATCGCTGCGGAAGATGATCCACTTCCCGTCCGGCGAGAAAAACGGCCCGCCGTCGTAACCGGGGACATTCGTGATTTGCCGGATGTTTTTGCCGTCGGCATCCATCACATAAATGTCCGGATCGCCGTCGCGCATCGACGTGAAGACGATCTGCTTGCCGTCGGGCGAGTAACTTCCTTCGGCGTCATATCCCTCGGCGTCGGTGAGTCGCTTGAGCCCGGTGCCGTCGAAGTTGATCGTGTACAGGTCCATGTGCGGGTCGAAATCCCACTGGTAGCGGCGACGGCCTCCCTTGGCCGCTTCTTCACGCGCCTTGAGCTCGGTGACGTCAATTTGCGGATCGGTGTGGCTCGACGCGAACAGGATCGTCTTGCCGTCGGGGGTAAAGTAGGCGCACGTCGTCCGCCCCCGGCCGGTGCTGACGAGCCGCGGATCGCGACTGTCGAGCGGCTGAACGTAGAT
>JAGVKR010000089.1 GCA_020050375.1 Planctomycetales bacterium | reverse complement strand
TTCCATCCAAAACTTTCACACCGAAGAGCGCAACAGTTTTTCCTTTTCCCTTCAACCCCAACCAGAGATTTTTTGCCAACTTTTTATCAGGCCACCCCCGACCCCTCTCCCGTCGAGGGAGAGGGGAGAAGGAAATGCGGAGACCGCGGCGCGCCCGTCGGGGAGCCCCTCATTCGCCTACCGAAAGTTGCCTTTCCATGTTCGACCGCCAGCGGCTGATCGATCTGTTTCGCGAACGGGCCCTCAAGTTCGGCGAGTTCACCCTCGCTTCGGGCAAGAAGGCTTCGTACTACCTTGACGGCAAGCAGATCACCCTGCATTCCGAAGGATTGCGGCTGGTGAGCGACGGGTTGCTCGACCTCCTGCAGGACGTGAGCTTTCAGGCGATCGGCGGAATGTCGATTGGGGCCGACCCGATCATCGGCGGCGTCTTGACGGCCGCCGGCGCCCGGAACCGCGAGATGCTCGGCTTTCTGGTCCGCAAGGAAGCCAAGGGACACGGCACACTCCGCTACATCGAAGGACCGGTCCAGCCGGGGATGAAGGTGGTGATTGTCGACGACGTCGTCACCACCGGCGGCAGCTCGCTTCTGGCAATCGACCGCATTCAGGAATTCGGGTGCGAAGTGGTGCTGGTCGTGGCGATCATCGACCGTCTCGAAGGGGGGACGGCGAATTTCGCCGCCCGGAACCTCCCCCTGCGGAGCCTGCTCACAATTCGGGATTTTGGGCTGAATCCCCCGGCGTAGTTTCGCCGCGGCGCCGGTGCAGGGCGCTTTCTTCGGGGCGGGTCAGAAAGCCCCAGTTCAGCGCTTCGTCCTGCGTGTAGTTCTTTCCCAGCGTGAGCGCGGTCGCCGCCTTGGCCAGTTCGTAGCCCAGATAGAACGCGTGCGCGGAATCGAGCGGCCCGAGTCGGTCGAACAATTCGAACGGGTCGGCGCCATGCCAGTAGCCGTCGCGGTTGAAGATGTGAATCTCGCCCCGCTCGGCAAAAATGCGGAAGTTCGGGTCTTTGATCTGCGATGCCAGCCGCGCAATCTCATCAGCTCCGAGCACGTGCTGCCGGGGGTCGCGCAGCATGACCAGCCGCGGATCGACGTGCTTGGGAAGGTGTCCGTGCCCGACGGCGTGGTGCGTGACCCGCCGGGCGAGATCGAATTCGCGGACGGCTGAGCGGCACCAGTTGATGACTTCGGTGGTCAGCACGCTGCGAATCTTGAGCTCCTGGCAGAACCCGGCGAGGAGCAGATTGATGCCGGCGCTGTCGACTTCCGTCAGCTCGGTCAGGTTGCCGATCCCCATCATGATCTCGACGTCGGGCCACTTTTTCCGCGCGGCGAGGTACCGCTCGAGCGAAGCGGCGAAACCAAACCCGATCGGCTCGAGGATCGGGTCGATGCGGAAACGAGCGCCGCGGTCCTTCAGCAGCGCTACGGTCGCATCGAGCGTGGAAAGATCGTGCGGATCGTCGGGAATCGCGACCAGCTCGGCAGGCAGCGCGGTGGCCCAGTCGCGGTTGGTGTGATTGCAACTGAGCACAAGCTCGGCTCCACGCGCGACCGAGTCTTCGACTTCGCGGCGATCGAAGCTGTCGATGGAAACGCGATAGCCATCTTTGACGAGCCGTTCCGTCACCTCGCCCGCCCGCGACCAGCTTTCGCCGGGAACGCAGCCCAGATCGATCACGTCGGCCCCGCTCGCACGGTAGTGTGCGGCCTGTGCGAAAATCTCCTCGTCGCTCAAGCGCGGTGCGTGATTGATCTCGGCAATGATTTCGATGTCGTGCTGCGTCAGGTCAGGCTGCGGGCGATCGCGCTCGCCGAAGTGTTCGGGAAGATCGCGCAGGTCCTTGGGCCCCCGTTCGAACGGTTTGCCGAAGTGGCGGCTGAGCATTTCCAAGTCTCCCTGGCACCAGCCGGGCAGCACAACCCGGGCCACGTCGGCCGGGACCGAGAGTTTGCGCAGAACCCATTCGACGTGCATCAGCGCGGCAACGCTGATCCCCAGCACGGCGACCACCGGTTCGAACTTCCCCTGCGACGCGAGACCCGCCACGCAACGCCTAAGCGCCGGCTCGGCAAGCCGTCCGGTGACAAAGAGGATTCGAGGGAGGTTCAATGGACCCAATTCTTCGGAAAGCCTTCGAGGGGGGAATCAGCAGGCGGCTTCCAGAGCACGACCTCGTCGATTCGCTTCGCCAGGGCGGTGTCGTGGGTCGTGATCCCTCGCGCGCGGTGCGTTTGCAGCTTGACTGTGACCTGGGCGTATCCGAGCGACAAGTCGGGATGATGATAAGCGGCCTCAGCGACGTAGGCGATCGTATTGGCCAGCATCAGCGTATGGGGCCAGCCGGGGGTCTTGTAGGTCCGCCGCAGCCAGCCTTCACGCAATTCCCAACCGGGCAATGACTCGAGTGCGCTGGCGAGTTCCGATTCGTTGAGAAGCACATCGTCGGGCATAGGAAGATCTCCGCAGATCGAAAGTTGCCGTGTCGATAATGACGCGAACGTGAAGTGGACAAATCCTTTGCAGGACGGTTCGACAGATAGCGGACTTGCTATCTGACAGCGCCACCGTTGGCGTTGACAATCTGCCCGGTCAGGTATGAGGCATCGTCGCTGACAAGAAAGCGCGCCAATCGTGCGATGTCCTGCGGCGTTCCCCAGCGGCGCAGAGGTGTTTCACGGAGCACGCGATCCTGCCAGATCTCACCCGCTTGCTCTCCCCAGGCGGTGCGAATCCAACCCGGGGCGATGCAGTTGACCCGAACCTCCGACGCCAACGACAACGAGAGCGATCGCGTGAAAGCCATCACGGCGCTC
>JAGVKR010000362.1 GCA_020050375.1 Planctomycetales bacterium | reverse complement strand
GCAAACGTCACGTCGATATCGGGATTGACCGGGACCTGCACGAGCCCGTAGATCTCGTACTCGACCGGGTCTTCGGTGGTGATGATCTTCGAGGAGATCTCGTTGAGCTCGTTGAGGGCCGAGTAGAGGGTGGTTGTTTTGCCGGAGCCGGTCGGCCCGGTGACGAGCACGATCCCGTTGGGCCGGCGGATCATCTTGCGGAATCGCGACAGGGTGTTTGCGTCCATCCCGATCTTGTTGAGATCGAGCTGCACGACCGTGCGGTCGAGAACGCGCATGACGACCGACTCGCCGAACAGCGTGGGGAGCACGCTGACCCGCAGGTCGACCGAGTTGCCCCCGACGTTCAGCTCGATTCGGCCGTCCTGGGGAAGGCGGCGTTCGGCGATGTCGAGGTTGGCCATGACCTTCACGCGGCTGACGATGGCGTTGGCCAGGTGCCGCGGCGGGGGAACCATCTCATACAACACCCCGTCGGCACGGACGCGGATCTTGAACTCGTCTTCGAACGGCTCGAAATGGATGTCGCTGGCCTGATCTTTGATGGCCAGGAGCAGCACCATGTTGAGCAGCTTGCGGATCGGGGCGGCGTCGGCCATTTCTTCGAGCGAGGCGAGGTCGTAGCCGGCCCGGCCCATGCGATCCTCGCTCATATCGTCGTCGTCTTCGAGGCTGGCGATGACGTCTTCGATGCTCTCCTGCTTGTCGGCGTAGTAGCGCTCGATCGCGTCCTGAATGTCGATCGGATTCGAGACCGCCCCGCGGACGTCGTAACCGAGAAAGTTGCGCAGGTCGTCGAGCGCGGCGATGTTCTGCGGGTCGGCCATCGCCACGGTGAGCACGTTGTTTTTGAGCGAGACCGGCATGATCTTGTAGATGCTGGCCATCGTCTCGGGGACGAGCTCGAGCACCTTGGGAGGGATCGTCGTCTCTTTGATGTTGACGACCTGCATGCCCCATTGCTCGGCCAGGGCCTCGCTGAGCTGCGCCTCGTTGACCAGGCCCATGCGGACGGCGACCCGCCCGATCACCTCGCCGGGAGACTGCTTCTGCTCTTCGAGGATGTCCCAGAGCTGGTCTTCGTTGAGAAAACCCAGGTCGACCAGAATCTGACCGAGACGCCGTTTGGCCATGAACACGCCGCCCTGCAAACGGAGAAACAGAACCGAAAACGAAGGAGAGCCGGCCCGCCCCGGCGCCTCAATGGGCACTGGCGCTGGCGCGATTTCCCCCTGACGACTCGACGTGACGAGCGATGCTCTTGACGCGATATTCTTTGACGACGCGAGTGACGCTTGGATTGCCGAACGGCCCGCCACTGACGTTATCGAGCTTCGAAAATCAAATGGATTGTGAGGATCGGGCGACGGCCCGCGGCTTGGCGATCGAAGCGCCGGGCCGGGTCGATCGAGCCTCCGCTAATGCGCGACGTTCTCCTGATCTTCGTCCTGCGGGTCTTCGTCGAAGACCCCCTGTTTCGCCCGCTGAATCTTCATTCGCATTTCACCAGGGCTGTTCGACCGCGTGACGATGTCGCGCTCGTCGCACAGCCCGCCTTTCCACAGATTGAACAAGGCCTCGTCGAGCAGTTGCATTCCGTATTTCTTGCCGGTCTGAATACTCGACGGAATTCGATACGATTTGTTCTCGCGGATCAGGTTGGCAATGGCCGGCGTCACGACGAGCATCTCGTAGGCGGCCACCATCCCCTTGGGCTTGCGCGGCAACAGGGCCTGGCTGAGAATCCCGATGATGGCCGTCGACAATTGCGTGCGGATCTGCTCCTGCTGATTGGTGGGAAAGACGTCGATAATACGGTTGACCGTTCCTTCGGCGCTGGACGTGTGCAATGTCGCGAACACAAGGTGGCCGGTTTCCGCCGCGGTGATCGCCGCCTGAATCGTCTCGAGATCGCGCATTTCACCGACGAGGATCACGTCGGGATCCATGCGCAGAGCCCGCTTCAGCGCCTCGGGAAAGCTGGGCACGTCGACCCCGATTTCCCGCTGATTGATCGTCGATTTCTTGTGCTTGTGATAGTACTCGATCGGGTCTTCCATCGTGATGATGTGATGGTCGTGCGTATCATTCAGATAATTGACCATACTGGCCAGGCTGGTCGTCTTCCCCGAGCCGGTCGGGCCGGTGACGAGGATCAGCCCGCGAGGTCGCGTTATCAACTCTTTGATCACCGGCGGGAGCCCCAGTTGCTCGAACGTCAGAAACTCGTTCGGGATTCGCCGCAGCACGATGCCGATATGCCCGCGTTGCTTGAACACGGCCACGCGGAAGCGGGCCTGTTCACCGAACGCAAAGCCGAAGTCTGTTCCTCCCCGCTCCTGCAGTTCCTGCTGGTTCCTCTCGGGGGTGATGCTTTTCATCAATCCGACGCAGTCGTCGGCTTCGAGTGATTTGGTTTCCAGACGCACCAAACGTCCCGACAACCGCAGGACGGGGGGCTGTCCGGACGCTATGTGCAGATCGCTGGCCTTCTGATTGATCACCGTTTGCAGCAGCTTGTCGATCTGGACGGTTTGGTGAATTGCCATCAGGCCCCGACTCCTCGCCATTCGGATGGTTGTAAACGCCGACTTACGCTTCGTCCCATCCGATGGATTCCTCGCCGCACGGAAGTCGAGCTCGACCTCTGTGTCAGCCGCGAATTATCCGGCTCAGCCCCCTAAGCCACAAATGAATGACAATTCCGTTCGGATTTTGACGTGCAATGTGGACCCGCCCTCGGTTGTCACTTCAGACGAGCCGAAGCCGGACTGTAACAAAACTGATGATAGGAAAGGCTCGCCACCATGGAAATGCTATCTGTCTTAAATTGATACAATTGCGCCGAATGGAGGTTCCGTCGATT
Source organism: Planctomycetales bacterium (assembly GCA_020050375.1). Lineage (GTDB taxonomy): Bacteria > Planctomycetota > Planctomycetia > Planctomycetales > Planctomycetaceae > SIAF01. The sequence goes on along the minus strand of JAGVKR010000362.1, from coordinate 6,861 downwards.
TGAGCTCGTTGGTAGTGCCGAAGGTGAAGTAACCGGTGTCCTAGGCCATCCGTTTCGCTGATTGCTTTCTCAAGAATGCAGTCTGGGTTCAGCCGGCAGTTGCTCGACTTCGATTGGGCCCCCAACTCTTCAATTGGTTCATGGGAGATTTGGTCAATGGCCTCCGCGATGCAGCATCAACACTTCTTGAATCGACGTAACACCAATCAGTGCCTTTTCTAAGGCGTCTTGAACGAGCGTTCGCATGCCAAGCATCTGGGCCTGTCGGCGGATGTTTTGAGTGGGCTCGCTCTTGAACGTCATGTCGCGGATGGTCTGGGTCATCAGCATCAATTCGAAGACCGCCTTGCGGCCACGATAGCCAGTGTGCTGGCAATGCGCACACCCCTTGCCTTGCATGAATTTTGCGCTTGCGATCTGTTCAGGTGTGACTTCGAGGTATTGCAATTCGCTCGGGTCGGGCTTGATCGGCGCCGAACATTTTGTGCAGTTCACGCGAACCAGACGTTGCGCCATGATCGCCATAACGCTCGAGGCGACGAGAAATGGCTGCACCCCCATGTCGATTAGACGTGTGATCGAACTGGGCGCATCGTTCGTATGTAGTGTACTGAATACCAAGTGTCCAGTCAAAGAAGCTTGAATAGCCATCTCGGCCGTCTCTGTATCCCGAATTTCTCCGACCAGGATCACATTCGGTGCCTGTCGAAGCATGGCCCGGATGATGCGGGCAAAGTTCAACCCGATGTTGTGCTTCACCTCCACCTGGTTGATTCCGGGGAGGTAGTACTCGACCGGGTCTTCGGCGGTGATGATCTTGCGGTCGGGGCGATTCAGTTCACCTAAAGCACTGTACAGCGTGGTCGTCTTTCCACTACCGGTCGGGCCGGTCACCAGAAAAATTCCGTTCGGACGGCGGATGACGTTCTGGAACGTGCGATAGTTCTCTTCACTGAAACCGAGGTTTCGAATGCCAACCTTGATGTTCTCACGGTCGAGGATGCGCATGACCACCGCTTGGCCATGCCCGGTGGGCAACATGCTGATTCGCAGGTCAAAGTCTTTCCCTGCCACGCGGGTCTTGATCCGACCATCCTGGGGCTTTCGCTTCTCGGAAATATCAATGCTTGCCATTACTTTGATGCGTGACAGAATCGCGGCATGTAGCCGGCGGGGGGGACTGTCGCGTTCAATCAACTCTCCGTCGATGCGATAGCGAATCCGGACCTTGTCCTCGAAAGGCTCGACGTGGATGTCGCTGGCCCGCATGTTCACCGCCTCGGTGATCATCAGGTTGACCAGCTTCACGACGGGGGCGCTGTCGTCGTCCCCCCCGGCGGACGACGCCATTTCGGTTTCGGTGAAATCGATGGCCGTTTCGGTGAATTCGGCAATCATCGAGTCGACCGACTCGGTCTCGCTCTGGCCGTAGTGGCGGTTGATCGCCTGTTGGATGACTTCCTTGGGGGCCACCACAGGCTTGATGTCTTTATTGATGATGAACCGCAGCTTGTCGAGCACGTCAAAGGCTGTCGGATCATGCATGGCGACGGTCAGCGACCCGCTGTCGTCGAGCGACAGCGGAATCACCAGGTTTTCGCGAGCCACCGACTCGGGGACCATCTGAATGACGGTCGACGGGATCTGCAGGGTCGACAGATCGACGAAATCCATCCCGAACTGCTTGGCCTGCGCCTGCCCGACGTCGGCCTGCGAGATGTATTCGAGCTTGAGGAGCGCATCTTCCTCCTTGATTCCCAGCTTGGCAGCCAGTTGCTTGGCTTCCGCCAGTTGCTCCTTGCTGATCACGCCGTCTTTGACGAGCTTCTGAATCCAATCGGAGGCCATTGTGCCCTCTTAATTATGTGTCTGCCGTTCAGCAGCGTTCCGGTCGAACGAGACCCTCAGAACCGTAGCCCAAACCGACTCAGCGCGACGAAGACAGGAGCCGCGGTCGAGCGAAAAAATCCACCGCGCTCGATCCCGAGGCCATGTGAACCGATGCCCCGCATTGCAAGGCCTCTGAACTTTCGGGCTTCCCGGCTGGATCGTGCGAAAGAGACGCCGACCGCCCCCGGGCCGGTTTTGACGATTGACCGACGACCCCGAACGATCGGCCACCTGGCAAGAAAGGAACAATTGATTGTGGATTGCGCTCACGCGGCTGTCAAGCTTTTGCCGGGAAAACCGGGCCAATCGTGCCGATGGCGAGCCCGGATTCAAATCTTTTCCAGTTCCTCGCGCATCTTGCTGAGCGCGCTTAAGGCTTCCATCGGCGTCAGTCGATTCGGGTCGATGTCGCGGAGTTGCTCCAGCACAGGGTGCTCGACGACGTGGAACAATTGCAACTGGCGGTCGCTTTTGCGCGGGGGGACTTTCGGCTTGCCGTTCTTGTCGAGATGATCGGCTTCGAGCGTGTCGAGAATCACTCGCGCCCGCTCGACAACTCCCAGCGGTATGCCCGCCAGACGCGCCACGTGGATCCCGTAGCTCTTATCGGCGGCCCCCTCCACGATCTTGTGAAGGAAGACGATTCCATCGTCGTCTTCGCGGACGGCGACGTTCCAATTGCGGGCTTCTGCCAGCGTCTGCGTCAATTCGGTGAGCTCGTGGTAATGTGTGGCGAACAGCGTGCGGCACCCCAGCGCGTCGTGCAGGAACTCGGTCACCGACCACGCCAGCGAGATCCCGTCGTAGGTGCTCGTCCCGCGGCCGATCTCGTCGAGAATCACCAGGCTCCTCTCGGTCGCCGCGTGAAGAATGCGGGCCGTCTCCGTCATCTCGACCATGAATGTGCTTTGCCCGCGCGACAGCTCGTCGCTGGCGCCGACGCGGGCAAAGATGCGGTCGGCGACGCCGATCAGCGCCGATTTGGCCGGCACGAACGAACCCATCTGCGCGAGAATGGCCAGCAGCGCCGTTTGCCGGATGTAGGTGCTCTTTCCCGCCATGTTGGGCCCGGTGATGATCTGCACGCGGCCCGCGCTATCGCCGAGGACGGTGTCGTTGGGGACGAACTGCCCCGACGGCTGCAACCGATCGAGAACCGGATGTCGCCCTTCGCGGATGTCGAGGAGCGGCGTCTCGGTCAATTCAGGACGGCAGTAATTGCGCGCGACTGCCAGCGTCGCGAGGCTGCCCAGGACGTCGATTTGCGCCAGGATTTCCGCAGTCTGCCGCAGGCGGCGCCCCTGGACGGATACCCGCTCGCGGAGCGCTGAGAACAATTCCAGCTCCAGCGTCTGCGCCTGTTGTTCGGCCCGCAGGACTTTTTCTTCGTGCTCCTTCAACTCGGGCGTGATGAACCGTTCCTGGTTCTTGAGCGTCTGCTTGCGGATATATTCGGCAGGAATCGGCGTTTTGGCCGCTTGGGCGGCGGTGATTTCGAGGTAATACCCGAACACTTTGTTGAAACCGACTTTCAGGCTGGGAATGCCGGTCCGTTCGATCTCAGCGGCCTGGTAGCGGGCGATCCATTCTTTCCCTCCCCGAGCCAGATCGCGGTATTCATCGAGCGTCGCGTTGAAACCCGGGCGGATGAGGCCCCCTTCGGCGAGGGCCAATGGCGGGTCGTCCACGAGGGCCGCGTCGACGTCGGTTCGCACGTCGGCACAAAGGTCGAGCCCCGCTTCGAGCTCGCGGATGAGCGCAGCATGGCGGCCGGTGAGCTTGGCCTTGATCTTCGGAAGGAGCTCGAGTGTGCTCGAAAGGAATCGCAGATCGCGCGGGCTGGCGCGGCCCGTTGCCACGCGGGCTGTCAGCCGCTGCAGGTCGTAGGCATTTTTTAAGGCTTCGCGCAGCTCCTGGCTGAGCGAGTTGTTCTCGATCAATTCCTGCACCGCGTCGTGTCGTCGTGAGATCTGCGGAACGTCGGTGAGCGGGTTCGACAACCAGTCGGCGAGCAGTCGCGCCCCCATGGGAGTCACCGTCTCGTCGATGACCGCCAGCAGGCTGCCCTCGCGCTGGCCGTCGCGCATCGTGCGCGTGAGCTCGAGGCTGCGACGGGTCGCTTCGTCGATGATCAACATCGACCCGCGGACGAACGGCTCGAGCCGCACGATGTGGCCGAGCGCACTCTTCTGCGTCTCCAGCGCGTATTCGAGCAGAGCTCCCGCGGCAGCGATCGCCGGCGAGCTTTCGTCATCCCAGCCGAATCCGGCGAGCGATTGTGTGCCAAAGTGGTCGAGCAGCACCCGGCGGGCATGATTCGACGAGAAGCACCAAGCCGACCGTTCCGTGAAAAGCGGCGCGTCTCCCCCCCTTAGGAAGGGGGGGTAGGGGGGGTCGCGCTGCACGTCGCTGACGGTCTCGCCTGTAACCTCACCCCCCCCTAACCCCCCCTTCCTAAGGGGGGGAGGTGATGTTTCCGCCACCAGGCACTCGGCCGGTTGCAATCGGGCCAGCTCGTCGGCGAGGTGCTGGGGCTCCAATTCAGCGGCGACAAACCGGCCGGTCGAAAGCTCCAGCCAGGCCAACCCCACGCGCTCCTTTTCAATACAGACGGCCGCCAGGAAATTGCTCTCGCGGGGGTCGAGCAGCGTCTCCTCGGTGAGCGTGCCGGGCGTCACGACCCGCGTCACCTCGCGTTTGACCAGCCCTTTCGCCAGAGCGGGATCTTCGACCTGCTCGCAGACCGCCGCGCGAAACCCCGCCTGAATCAGCCGACGCAGATAGTTGTCGAGCTGATGATAGGGAAACCCGGCCATGGGGATCGGGTTCGACGAGCCCTTGTCGCGGCTGGTCAGCGTGAGCCCGAGAACCCGCGCGGCGGTTTGCGCGTCTTCATAAAACAGCTCGTAGAAATCGCCGATGCGAAACAACAGAATCGTCTGCGGATACTGCGCTTTGACCTCGAGATAGCGCTGCATCGCCGGAGTGGTTTTCGGTTCGGCGGCGGACATTCGAATCGGAATGCGTCGGTCCTGGTGATGGAATCTCGAAGGACGTGTCATACCCGGTTGCGGTGACGAGTCCAAGGGTCCGTCGCCTCAATATGCGCCGGCACTCCCCTCGAATTCCTGCCGGCGACGATGGTACTCGGCCTCTCGCTCCCGGTAGCGAATCGATTTTTGGAGGTTCCGCAGGCTACCGAAGACGACCGCAATGATGACCAGTACGCCGAAGAACGGAAAAAAGCCCGGCACTCCCTCCAGCGACGAAGTAAACCCAACCCAGAGCACGCCGATCGCGATGCCGATCGCCATCCCGATCAGGCTGCCAGCCGCGCTCGGAATGGTCGTCGTTCCGTTCTGGCCGCGGACGAGATAGTCTTCTCGCTCGCGCTGCCAGTCGCGTTCGAGCTGTTCCAGTTGGTTCTGCCGCTTGATGACATCGAGGTCTTTCGCCATCTCGCTGGTGCGCTGGTCGAGCACCTGCAGCACTTTGGTGTAAAAGGCATTCTCCGAGTGCTGCACTTCGAGCTGCGACGAGCAGAACCGGCATGTGAGGTAACGCGTCCCCTCCTCCACCTGAAGAGGCGCGCCACAATGATTGCAGGTGAGACTGAGAACGTTCATTGAAGTTGACCCCTTAACGACAGAGTGTGTTTTGGCACCAGGCGTCCTTGAGCCTCGCCAGTGCTTCCCTCTGATTGACGAACGAATGGAGCAACGCGGTGGATCAAAATCAGTCGAGTGTTTGCTAGCGCCGCAAATCGACTCGGATCGCTGAATGAACGCGCTTCACTGTCGAGCGACTTTTGCTTTGACGCAGCGAAAACCAATCGCGTCGTCGGCTGCTTCGGCGCCGACGGCGCGGCGGGTGCTGCTCTGGTGCTGCTCGAAGCGATCTTTCCATGAACCCCCTCGAATCACGCGCCGGGCTTTCGCATCGTCGCCGCCCCATGCGCGACCATCGGCAGGAGCGCCCTCGTAATTGTCGTGCCAGGCGTCGGCGACAAACTCCCACAGGTAGCCGTGCATGTCGTAAAGACCCCACGGGTTGGGTTTCTTGGCCCCAACGGGGGGATCGTTTCCAGCCGCATTGCCGTGGTGCCAGCCGAATTCGTCGAGCCGGCTCGCCTTGTTTTCCGTGTCGCCGGGATTCACGGCGCTGTCGCCGAAGCTGTACGCGGTCTTCGTGCCGGCCCGGCAGCAGTATTCCCACTCGGCCTCGGTGGGAAGTCGGATCTCCTCGTTGTCGGCGAGCAGCTTTGACTCGCGCAGCAATACAGTCAGCTTGCGGCAGAATTCCACGGCGTCGGCATACGAGAACATCTCCGCCGAATTACGCGGCCCTTTCCACTTGCTGGGGTTTTTCCCCATCACGACGGCGTACAGGTGTTGCGGGACTTCCCCTTTCGCCATGTGGAAGCTTCCGGCGATCGTCACTTCGTGGGCCGGCTGCTCGGAGGCCGGTCCCGATGCAGACCCCATCGTGAACGAGGCCGGATACTTCCCCTTCCCTGGCGTGATCTCGACGAACTCGCTGAGGACGAATTCTTTGAGGAATGCCCGAAGCGTCTCCTGCGCCTTGTCGTCAGCGGCCCCGATGGAAACCGGGAGAACGCTTGCGGCGGCTGCCAGCAGGGCGAAGAAAAGCAGAAAGACAGTCCATCGTGCGCTGTGGTTCATCGTGATCTCCCTTTGTTCCTGCGCGGTGTCTGCGTTGAGGTTGTGATTCTACCCGCAGCGTTTTGTCGCCACTATTGACAATCGGGACTCGACGGACGGAAATGGGGTTTCCACCGGAGATCGCACCAGCGAGCGGCGGGGTTCAACCCCGCCGAACGGACCGCCGGGGTCAACCCGGCGGCTCGCATGGATGGTTCTCACTGAACGCCGGCCCCAAAAGCGGGGCCGTGAAACTCGCCGTCCATCACCCAAAAGAATTGAAAACCCGAAATGCCTCAATCTCTCATTG
>JAGVKR010000239.1 GCA_020050375.1 Planctomycetales bacterium | reverse complement strand
GCTGATCGCGGAAGCGCTGGCTCGTCACAATCAGTTCACCTTCGGTCGTCAGCCGCGAGGCGTACTTCGACAAAAAGCGCCCCCGCACTTCCGATGGCAAACTGGGGCTGACGGCCGGCGACCAGCGCAAGACCGCCTTGCTCGAAACCTTGTTGACGTTCTGCCCCCCCGGACCGGAACTGCGAACGTAGCTGAACTGCAGCTCGCCTTCCGGAATCTGAATTTGTGGGGAGACGGAGAACATGCGCGTCGATGTCACAAAGTTGCGTCGATTAACCGGAACCGAGGACCGAAGATAGAAGATAGAGGATCGAGGATCGAAACGTAAGTTCTATTCTCTACCTTCGATCCTCTAACCCCCTCTTCCCCACGCCAGCCACCGGGCGAACAGCGATTTGACGAGCGGCGTCAGGCGTGTACGGTTGTAAGCGTCGGCGGCCCGCTTGATCGCCTCGGCTTGTGTCGGGTACGGATGGATCGTGCGGGCCAGCGTTCTCAGCCCCGAACCGGCCGTAATCGCCAGTGTGATTTCGGAGATCATTTCGCCCGCATGCGAGGCAACGACAGTCGCCCCGGCGATCGTATCCGATCCCCTTCGGACATGAATCTTCACCATCCCTTCGGTTTCGCCGTCGAGAATCGCCCGGTCGACATGCGTGAAGTTCTGCACGAACGTGTCGATGGGAATGCCGCGCTCCCGCGCGGTGCTCTCCGACAATCCCACATGGGCGATCTCGGGATCGGTATAAGTGCACCACGGAATGACCAGCGCGCTGGCCTTCGCCCTCCCAAAGAACAGGCTGTTCTGAATGACGATCCGCGCCATAGCGTCGGCGGCATGCGTGAACTGGAACTGCGAGCAGACATCTCCCGCAGCGAAAATTCGAGGGTTGGTGGTCCGCAGCCGGTCGTCGACGTGGACTCCCGCTTTCAAGTCGTAATCGACGCCGACTCCTTCGAGATTCAGTCCTTCGACGTTCGGCGCGCGGCCCGCTCCCACAAGAATCGCGTCGGTGGACAATTCTTGCCGAGCTCCGTTCCCTTCGAGGTGCAAAACCTTATCTCCGCCGCGCTGCTCGGCACGAAACACCCGGCACCCGAGACGCAGATCGATCCCGTCGCGTTTCAAGGCCGATTCGACCAGGGCCGCGGCGTCGCATTCCTCTCGCGGCAGGATTTGAGGCGCCGACCCCAGCAGTGTGACCTGCGATCCGAAGCGGGCGAAGGCCTGGGCCAGCTCGCACCCGATCGGGCCGGCGCCGATCACCGCCAACCGCTGCGGCAACTCCGTGAGCGTGAACACCGTCTCGTTGGTCAAGTAACCGACGTCGGCGAGCCCCGAGATTTCAGGCCGCGCGGCGCGCGCCCCGGTGGCGATCACCGTTTTCTTGAAACGGAGCACCGCGTCTCCCACTTGAATCGTATCTCCTCCCTGAAATCGCCCGGCGCCCAGGAATACGTCCACGCCCTGCGCCCGATACCGCTCGGCCGAATCGTTGGGGCTGATCGACGCCCTCAGCCGACGCATGCGTTCCATCACGGCGGCAAAGTTGAGCTTTGCTCCGGCTGGCGTCTCGACGCCGAATTGGCCGGCGTCGCGGACCGCCGACAAAGCGCGGGCCGAGCGGATCAACGCCTTCGAAGGAACGCACCCGACATTCAGGCAATCTCCCCCCATCAGCTCGCGCTCGATGAGCGCCACCCGCGCACCGAGCCCCGCCGCTCCGATTGCTGTGATCAACCCCGCCGTCCCGGCCCCGATCACAACGAGGTTGTACCGCACTGCAGGTGTGGGATTCACCCAGTCGGGGGGATGGACGTTCGCGACAAGCGTTCGATTGTGCTCGTCGTCGGGCAGGATGCGAACCGGATCGGGCATGACTCAACACGTGGAAAGGTTTCGATTGAATCGACGGTTGCACGCAAATAGTAGTGTTGGCTTCAGCCGACACGATACGACAGCTCGTGTGGACTGAAGTCCACACTACAGGCTTTCACAAGTCAATTGTTGCCTTGCGAAATTTCCAGATCGTTTGTCGGCGTTTCCGGAATCGCCGCATCGAGGGCGCGTCGGGCGACCCGTGTGATGACCACGGTCGCCAGCACGGTTGCCGCCAGGCCGACGTAGAAAAACACTTGTTGCGCTGCCGACGCCTCAACCTTGCCGGCAAGAATGTCGGCCAGTTGTCGCGTCGTCGAACCGACGTAGACGAAGAGAATTGTTCCTGGGAGCATTCCCAGCCACGAGGCTGCCACATAGTCGCGAAACGACACCCCGGTCAATCCGAAACCGTAGTTGAGCAGGTTGAAGGGAAACGCGGGCGAAAGGCGCGTCAGCAGCACGATCTTGAAACCTTCCTTGCCGACCGCCACGTCGATCGCCCGGAACCGGGGATGGGCTGCCACGCGACTTTCGATCCAGCCCCGCGCCAGATAACGCCCGACCAGAAACGCCAGCGACGCCCCCAGCGTACTGCCGACAGAAACGCAGGCCGTCACCCGCGCCAGCCCGGCCAATGTCGCTCCGAAGGCGAAACCGCCGAAGAGCGTCACAGGTGAGCCCGGCAGGAACAGCAGACACGCCGGAATGTACGCCGCTCCGACGACGATCGGTCCCCATCCCTGCATCCCCTGGACGAAATCGAAAAACGTCAGCAGGTGGCGATTGAACCAGTCGCGCGTCGCCGGGACGCTCAACAGTACGACAACTGCCAGAAGGACCGCCGCGAAGCCGAATGCGAGCGCAACGCGGGCGCTTGAGGCAGGCCTTCCAGGTGTCTCGACGTTGGGGCTCATTCGATGGGGATCTGATCAGCTCGGATTCAATCTCGGTCCATTTTGATGCCGCTCGTCACGAAGAAGTCGGAGCATGCAACGATACGCAACGTGGATGTTGCGTACCATGTCCCCCATTTTATCTATATTAAAATACATCGACGTGGCTGATTTTGAATGTAAAGAATTATCTGAAATTGCCTTGTGAATGATTCGATGGCCATTTACCCATAATCACAAACCAGCCCACTCAGCTCAAACATGCACTTGGGAACGCAATCGAAGCACGGATTCACTGCATTCGATTGCAATCGGCCGCAAAGCAATGCCCTGTCAGGTGATCGAGAATCTTGGCAACAGAAGATTCGAGCGGAAGAGCCTCCCCCTGGAACGGGGTCAGGGGGCATCGCGCTGGACGGTCGAAGCGACCGGAACGTCCAACGTCCAACATCGAAACAGAGTCCACACTCGGGTGCGCCTCGCGGCTAAACATTTTGCGGCTTTCCGCTTTCAGCTTTGCGCCTATTTTACCCGAATTTCGGGATTCGAATCCGACCCGTTTTCCGGATCTGGAAAAGTCTTCGAAAAAAACGGGTTGGTCGCAACCTCTACTGGATCCCACTCCCACGGCGGGAGGCGAGATGAGGTAATATTCGAACATGGGGGACGCGCCCGAGCGGCCGAATCTCGTCCGAACTCTGCTCGCCGTCAACGGGGCCATCCTCGTCGCGGTGGTCGCGTTCCTCCTCGCCCGAATGTGGCGTTCTTCGTGATCGTGGACGCCGAGCTGCCACTGTTGCGATGCCGTTCACAGCCCGGGAAGGGGGACAGGCACAGTTATCCCCCCCAATGATGTGGTCCCTGGCCTGCGGGCGTGGTACGATGATCTTCCTGCTTCAGCGGTCGGTCTTCCGCGAAGTCGAACCTGCTACCGGCACAAATTGTGCGAATCGAGGTTTGTCGTGAAATCTTACACCGTTGTGATCGAGCGATGCCCCGAAACAGGTCTTTTTGTCGGCTCCGTACCGGGATTTCCCGGCGCCCACTCTCAGGGGGAGTCGCTGGACGAATTGCGGGAGAATATGCACGAGGTGATTGCCATGCTGCTAGAAGATGGCGAGCCGGTTCATGAATCCGAGTTCGTAGGGACGGAAACGCTGGAGGTGAGTTGAGCCGTGGCGGTTCCGGTTCTGAAGCCGCGAGAGGTGGTGGCCATCTTGACGGCGCTCGGTTTTGTTGAAGTCCGGCAGCGCGGAGCTCACAAGCAGTTCCGACACGCCGACGGACGCGGGACCACTGTGCCATTCCACAAGGGACGCGACATTGCGCCGCCGCTGCTACGAAAAATCGCCCGAGATATCGGGATGACAGTGGAAGCCTTTGCGCAGGCTCTGCCATGACCGAGCCGTGAGAGCCGAAATCAATCGGTCCTCCCTACGCCTATCGTCGTTGCGCGGCCCGTTTGATTCCGCGGGCCAGCCGCGCGAAGACGTCCCCCAGAGGATTGTCGTTGATCATGTACGTCCAGGTGGAGGTGGGGGCCGAGGAGCCCTTCTTTCTTCAAATCGATGCCGGCGGCGGTCATGCGGGTCGTTCGGAAAGTGGCAATGACTTCGTCGTCGATTCGCCGGGAGATCTCGCGGAAGGCATGATTGATCTGACGGTTGAATTCATCGAAGGCGTTCTGGCCCCCCAGGCTGAAGGCGTTCTGGCCCCCATAACTCATGAGATGGATTCCCTCACGAATCTCCGACACCTGCGCCAGATGCTCGGACCAGCAGCGATCCATCTGACACAACGTGACCTCCCGTTCCGCCTGCTCGACGACGGCGTCGCCGAACTCCGCGGCCAGGTTTCGAAACAGGTCCGGATCGGTCTTGCGCAGCAGAGCCGGATGCTCGGCGCCGGCCAGCAGCTTTTCCCGACGTTCGTGCATGAGCCGACGATGTCGTTCGAGGCAGAATGAATAGCGGCGGAGCATGCTGCGGATCTCGAAGCATTCCCCCTCGATGACGCGCTGCACGTGCGCAATTGTTCGCGCCACGGCCGGATCGTCGAGCGATTTTCCGCTAGAGCCGTTCGCAGGCTGCGCGATCAGGTCGTTGATTCCATAGCGGTGGATCAAATCGTCCTCGAGGCTGACAAAGAATCGGGATTCGCCGGGATCCCCCTGGCGTCCCGCGCGGCCGCGGAGCTGGTTGTCGATCCGCCGCGACTCGTGCCGATTCGTTCCTAAAACGAGTAAGCCCCCAAGTGAAAGCACCTGCCCGCGACCGCGCTCGTCGTTCCCACCGAGGCGAATGTCGGTGCCGCGGCCAGCCATGTTCGTCGAGATCGTCACCGCGCCCAATGCCCCGGCGTCGGCGACGATCGCCGCTTCCTGCTGATCGTTCTTCGCATTGAGGACCCGGCAGGGAATCGCCGACTCACTCAGCAGTTGGGCCAGACGTTCGGATTCCTCGACGCTGGCCGTCCCCACCAGTACGGGCCGCCCGGCTTTGTGCGCGACGCCGATCTCGCCGATCATGGCCGCGTATTTCGCGACCTTCGTCGAAAAAACGCGGTCAGTGTGATCGGTGCGGACGCAGGGTCGATTCGGGGGAATGACCGTCACACGCAGGCCGTAGAAGGCCTGTAATTCTTCAGCCGCCTCCTGCGCGGTTCCCGTCATCCCCGCCAGGCCCTCGTATTGTTCCAGAAAATGTTGCAGCGTGATTGAATTGAGGATTTTTCCCTGCGGCTCAATCGGCACGCGTTCTTTGGCTTCGATGGCGGCTTGAAGCCCGTAGGGCCAGCGACGATTCTCGGCGACCCGGCCAGTCAATTCGTCAATCAAGGCAATCGCTCCGTCGCGCACGAGGTAATCGACGTCGCGCCGCAACAGCACTTCCGCCTGCAAGGCCAGGTTCAACCGGGTGAGGAGATGCCCATTTTCTTCCGTGTGCAGCTCGCCGCAGCGCAATTCGCGCTGCAACTTGTCCAGGCCCGGGGGGTCGAAGCTGACGTTGCGCCATCCCTCGTCGGTCGAGTAATCGACGCCGGGGCGCAACGTGCGAACAATCCCGGCGAGGCGGTACAGGTCTTCCGGGCTCTCGTCGGCAGGACCGGCGATCACGAGCGGCACGCGGGCCTCGTCGATCAAGATCGAATCAGCCTCGTCGACGATCGCAAAATGAAAACCGCGCTGCACGCACTCTCGTCGATCGAGGCACAACTGGTCGCGCAGGAAATCGAATCCCGCTTCTTTGGCCGTGACGTAGGTCACATCGCAGGCATACGCCGCGCGCCGCTCGGCGGCCGGCATGCCTTGCACGACGTGCCCGACGGTGAGACCGAGAAACCGATAGATCGGCCCCATCCATTCGGCATCGCGTGCCGCCAGATAATCGTTAAACGTCAGCACATGGACGCCCCGTCCCAGACCCGCGCGGAGCGCCGCCGGAAGGACGGCGGCCAGCGTCTTCCCTTCGCCAGTCTGCATTTCGACCAGCTTGCGATCCTGCATGGCCAGCGCCGCCAGGATTTGAACGTCGTAAGGCCGCATCCCGACCGTGCGCCGCGCGGATTCGCGGACGAACGCGAAGGCGTCAATCAACTGGGCGTCGAGACGCATTCCCTTTCGCGCGCCTCGCCCAATTGCTGAGAATCTCTCCCGCAACTCCTGATCGGACAGCCGGGCGAAATTCTGTTCCCGTCGATTGATCTCCGCGACCTGTCGCTCGTACGCCGCGTTGGAAACGTCAATCGCTCCGCTTCGCAGGCGGGACAGGAACGTGAGGAGGTGGTTGATGAATGCAGACATGGGAACTGGAGAAATGGTCTCAGGGACATTGAAGGGGACCGGTCAATTTGAGTGATCGCCAGCGTGGTCGACGCAGTGCGGCGAGCGCGGTGATTGCTTGAGTCAAGTGGCCAGCAATAGGGTCGTGGAGCTTTCGACTATGGCCTGAAAGGCCACGACAAACCTGCCCAGGCAGAGCGCAGCGCCGCCCTGGGTTTGCGTACGGGAGCACGCTCTGAGCCCTGAAAGCGCGAGACAAACATGGCATCGCATCGTGATCATTATCATTGATTGCCATGCCTGAAGGCGGACCATTGTTCCGCCCCTTCAGGGCTTGATTCATCATGGGGGACCGCGTTCCCAGGGCGGCGCTCTGCGGCTATCGCCGCGTCGCTCTGCCCTTGGGCTGATCTGTGGCTGCCCCTTCGGGGCGAAAGACGCATATCGGGTCGTCGGCGGAGTGGTGGTTAGCATATCACCGATCCGAACTGCCCGCCGACTCGCTCAAGGCGATTTCGCCGTGAGTTCTTCCGAGGAGACCGAGGCGTCACAGTGCGAGCAGCGGCGCCTCCCGGCCTGAAAGGCCACCACAAACCAACCCAAGGCAGAGCGAAGTGGCGTTAGCCACGCAGCGCCGCCCTGGGTTTACGAACAACAGAGCGCTCAGCCCTGAAAGGGCGGTACAAACGCGACACCGTACCACGAACATCGATCACGACGCTCGGGCCGTCGCTTGCGTGTCTTCGGGTGCGAACGGCATGCGCCGCGGGGCGGTTTCCCACAGAAGCGCCAATTTATCCGGGGTGTGGCCGTAGGCTTTGTTCACTTGAGCTGCGCGATAAACTCGTCATCGCGGCGAACGTCCGCGTCAATCTCCGTCTGGTGGTCAAAGTAATAGGCGAGCGCCGCATGAACGTCGGCCAGCGACAGTTGCGGAAAGGAAGAGACGATTTCATCGGCCGACTGCCCCTGTTCAGTCCAGAGAACAATGTCCTGGACTCGAATGCGATGGCCGGCAATCCGCGGCTTTCCCCCGCAAACACCGGGGGTTTTCTCGATGTGCTGTTTTTCAATGACGGGCTGCATACAACGATTGTATCCTGTCTCGTTGGGAATGCGAAAGCCGATTTTCGGCATGGGAGGGACGACAGGACGGGGCAAAGCTGCGCCTCGCGACGCGATGACGGTTGCTGGTTTCTGTCCCTTGAATGGCGAATGCTCCGTCCGCCCCCCCATCCCCGACCCTTCCCCCGCCGGGGGGGAAGGGAGAAAGGGCGCCGTTTCCGATTCCCCCACTCCCCTGAATCCTGCGCCGTGAATCTTCTTCCAACTATCGCGCCGGCAGCTTCCAGCGGGCCGATTCCAGTCGCGTCTTCTTGTCGGCGTCGCGATAGCTGTAGACGGTGACCAGCGTTTCGTCCGGCAACTGGATTGTGGGGCCGAAGCCGCCGCCGCTGGGGAGGTCGATTGGAGTCTTGGCGTCGATCACGAGGCGGTCGCGGTCGAAATCGAAGCGGAAGCCGCTGGCTGTTTCTTCACCCAGGACGGCATGCACGCCGAGGGGAGGCTTCAGCGCGCGGACGGTGAACGTCTGCAGTAGCCGTCCGTCGATGAGTCGCAGGATCTGCGGGTACATTTCGCCGTAGGTTCCGAGGTTCTCCTCGAGCTTCCAGCGGGCGCCGCCGTCGAGCGAACGAAAGACCATCAACCGCTCGACCTGGTCCCCCTCTTCTTTGGGGATTTCGGTCCCCGGCAACGGCGGAAAGACACGCGGGTCGACCCGCACGATCGCGAGAAGATCACCGTTGCGTGGCTCCCAGAAGACTGTTTCGGCGTTCAGGGGCCACCACAACTTCGACCGATCGACTTTCTCGAAATCGCAGGCGAGCGTCTTGTCCCAGGTCTTGCCCTGATCGCGCGAGCGCCACAGGTAATCGCGACCACCGGGAGCCGACACGCCGAGAATCAACTTTCCATCCTCACGCTCGAGGATATTACGGCTGGTCAGGATCCAGTCTTTTTTTGTGGCGCCGGGAACGTCGTCCGATGTGATCCGCGTCGTCATCCAGGTTTTGCCGCTGTCTTCGGAACGATGGACGTAGCTGTGCGTGTACCCCAGCGTGTTGCGGACATCCTGTTCGAGCAAATGGACAGTGATCAGCAGCGTGCCGTCTTCGAGTTGCGTGAAATACGGCTCGCGGCCGAGCAGATCGAGTGTCTCAGAGTCGGACCAGGTACGGCCTTCATCTGCAGAACGGAAAAGGAGCATGTCTTCGCGGACCTTCTCGCCTTCAACCTTGTGCTGGTGGAAAGCGACCACCAGCAACTCTCCCGACGCCAGCCGCACGACGCACGGCTTGTAATCGTCGGGAACCCCCAGCAGCGTCCGCTCGGCGGGAAGTGTTTCGCCAGCGAGCGATTTCGGATTGAGCACGCGAATCGGCTCAGCCGCGGGCTCGGCCCCTTGCGTTGCGCCGGAAGCCAGTAGCCAGGTCAGGAGAAGCAGGGGTGGTACGCGGTGCATTGGGAACCTCGTCGAGAATTGAATCACCTTGTCGAGCTTTGTCTTTTGTCTTTCCTTAGGCCTTTGATTTTCGTCTTTCGTGGTCGCCTCTTGTCAGGCCGAAAATTGACCCACTGCGGAAAAAAATCCGAAATTCAAAGGCCTAATGAAATCCGAAACTGGAAATGACAAAAGGGAAGCCACTGGCGCCGAACGAACCGCGCTTGCAAACAGCAAGACGAAACCGATGATGGCCAGCACGAACAGAATGGTCAGGCCGATTTTCCAGAAGCTGTAGGGGCGCGTGCCGACGAGCTCGCCGGTGCGGGCGTTGACGGCGATCCGATAGAGCTTGTCGCGATAGCGGTACGGGGCCAGCCACACCGGCTGGAGCACGTGCTTGAACGTGATGGCCGCGTGCTGTGTTTGAACGGAGTGCAGTTGCTGGTGATCGCCGCCGATGTCGGCGCAGCAGAGGCTGCGGATTTCTCCGTCCATGATTGACCGCGCGACCTCGAAACCCGGCTTGAGATCGACCGTGTACCTCTCGGTCTGAAAGCCGGCCAAAAACTGCGGCTGGAACGGCTCGCAGTTCTGTAGGTCCCAAGGGCCCAACTCCGCTAGCAGGTCGGAGGGAATGCTCTTCGATGCGCACACCAGCACGTCGTCGAAGAAATGGTCGACTTCACCCGATGCCGGCGTCCAGCGAATGCGCGTCACCATCCGGGTTTTCGTCACCGGTCGGGTTTGCATGACCATGTTTCCGCGACCGTCCGGCACGCTGGACGTCTCGTGATCGACGTACGTCTCCATTTCCTGGTAGTTGTCGCCCCGCTGGCCGGTGTAGTGCGAATAGGTCATCGAGTCAAACGTCCAGAACGGGACGTAGATCCCGTTGAGCTGGCCGAGATCGGCGAGGTGCCTCAGATCGCTCGGAGCGAACCACCGCTCGGCGACCCATTGCCGAAAGGCGTTCTTCGCGCGCTTCAGGTCGACTTTGAAGGGGAGAATCCCCTCCGGCAGAATCATGCTCTCGGCCGAAACCGGCTTGTTCTCCAGATCGTTCCCGCAATACGGGCACTTGTCGGTGACCACCTTGTCTTCGAGCAGGACCACCGCCGCGCAGGCCTTGCACTGCACCTCCGACGAGCGGCCTTCGATCGTCGCGCCGCGGCTGTCGGCATTCTTCCAGTACTCTTCCCAGTCGCGCTCACGAACGGCTTCGGCCGACGGATCAATCTGCTCGGCGTAACCGCAATAGGGGCAATTCAGAGCCCGCTGGCCGGGATCGAAATCGAGCTTGGCCCCGCAGCCAGGACAAGGGAATTTTCGACCGGTGTTCGATTCGGCCGCGTCCCCCGCCGGCGATTCGCGTGCGGAAGGAACATCCGTGGACGGTACTTCGGAAGGCATCGCAGGCACGGCGGCGCTGTCCTCGGGAGAGCGACCAGGAAACGGATCCCCGGAATGCCCGACAGCGTATCAGAACGTGGCCAACGGAACCAAGGATCAAAGTTTGGGCAGGATTCAGGATTCGGCATTCGGGATTCAGGGAGATGCGGGGCTGGCGCCCCTGAATCCTGAATGCCGAATCCTGAATCCCGTTCCTTCGGGGTATCCGCCGACGTGCAAGTGACCTACAATCGAGGCCACGGCGGCCAATCCGGCTGCCTCCCCTATTTGCGCAGCGCCACGGAGGATCCTATCGCTACAAAAAGAAATACCTACGCCAAACGCGCCCGTGAACAAGAGAAGAAACGCCGCGCCGAGGACAAACGCGCGAGGCGTGACGTGAAGAGGAAGCGCCCAAGCCCGAGCTTGATGTGGTGCCGGTGGAACCGGCCGACGTGAGTCAACAAGCCTGAGCGTCACGATTCCGGCGTGATCCCCAGCACGAGATTGAATTTGGCCGCCAGCTCGCCGATGCGCGAGCCTTCGATCGGTGCGAAGTCGACGGTCAATGCCTCGCGGGCCTTGGGATCGCGGAGTTGCTTCCAGATCCCGTCCCGTTCGTTGCCGGGGTGTCCCTGCACGTAGCATTGGGTCGTGAATTTGTCCTGCCCCTTCGCTTTGACCGCGAAATGAATGTGCGGCGCTCGGCCGGGGTAGGGGACCGGCTTGATCGTGCGGAAGTAGTATTCGCCGGTCGCCCCGGTCAGGAAGCGGCCGAACCCCTGAAAGTTGGCATCGCGTTTCTCGGCGTTGCCGGTGCGAGTGTGCAGGTACGCACCGTTGTTATCGCACTGCCAGATTTCCACGACGGCATTCCGCAAGGGATTGCCGTTTGCATCGAGGATTTTACCCGTCAGGTGCGTCACCGTCCCAACGCCGGGGGTGATCGAGTCGTTGACGATCAACAGATCGTTGTCGGTATCGAGCGGCAGCTTGTCGGGATAGAAGGGGCCTTCGGTCTGCCGGGGAGTGCGAAACAACTCTTCGGCAAAGGCGCCGGGCGTGCTGAACCACGTGGCCCCCAGCGCCAGACCACCAAGAAAGCTTCGACGGGTGTAAGACGGGGCCGGATCGTGCATGGTTTCAGCCTCATTTCGTGAAATGTGTCGCGTTGCGGCCTGAGAGATCAAACCCGAAACTTCGTCCAGAGTTTCGCCATCCCGCCGCGTAATGACCGCGAATCGTTGCCTTTGTTCAACGGCCGGTCCCGCGACGCGACGGGCGGGCAGGCTTACTGTTTCCCTCCACGGACCGGGCCGGGGGGGTGGCGCTGAATTCGATGAAGCCGACCAGCATTTCCTCTTCGGCCTGCAAGCCCCAGGAGACGGCCCGCATCGGATCGGGGTTGGCTGGATTGCCGGCGCTGTTGTCGAACCAGCCGGTGGCGCGAATCACGCTCCCGCGCGGCAGGTCGATCGGCTCGGCCAGACGATACGCGAGTTGCCAGTTGGTGTCGTATCGGGGAATTTCAAGAAGCACCTGCGTCTTACCATCCGGCAACACCGCCTCGTAGCGAAACGCCTTCCCGCGCAGATGCATGTGCGGAAGAAACGCCATCAATCGCATGTCCTTCGACACTCTGAGGAATCCTGTCTCCGGATGGTTCGCGGCCCCCGGCGGGATCGAAATATTCGGGTTGATGATCCCTTTGACCTGGATCACGTTCTGCGGGCGCTGCTTCGCGAAGACCATCGCCAGACGCGTCTGATCGCTCGTCGCGATCCCGTTGGGCGCGTAGTGAAACTGAAACCGCAACCGCGATCCGGCGGGAAGCAGCTTGGCGGAATCGGCGGGCAACTGGATCGAACTGTTTCCCGAAACATATGCGGCAAAGTACCCGCGCCGCAGGTTGTCGACCGTCTCATCGACGTGGACGTCGTCGGTTCGCGTCTTGTCGCCGGGGCGCACCGCCGCTTCGACATAGACCAGCACGTGATGCACGACACTGGGCGCGGTCGGTTGAATCTCGATCGACCGGACCCACTTGTCCTCCGTGAACTCGGTGGGAACGATGACTTCGTAATAGGGCAATGTCCCGGTGGCCTTCACCGCAACCGGCCGGGGAATCTGCACAACGACGTCGGGCTTGCCAATTTGCCAGTTCAGGGGAAACTGTCGCGGCAGGGGAGCATCCGCCGCGTCGCCTTCGGGCGTTCCGCCAGCGAGCCAGGCCAGGAGCTCGACTTTATCTGCCGGAGCGAGCGACGGGTCGTTGATGAACCGGCTTTTCTCATCATGGCCGGACGATGCGGCGAACCACGGAGGCATCACGCCGCGATTGATCGCGCTCTCGATGGCCGCCGCGTTCGTCATGACGTCGTTGTAGTTGTCGAGCGCAAACGGGGCGCTGCCGCCGTCGCGATGGCAGACGACGCAGTGCTGTTGCAGGATGCGGGAAATCCGGTTGTGAAAGGTGACGTTGGCGACCGGCTTGCCGCCGGGTTCCGCAAG
>JAGVKR010000686.1 GCA_020050375.1 Planctomycetales bacterium | reverse complement strand
GGTCGTGGCGACCGGCGTGAAGTCACCGCGAATCTCGGCCGGCGCCTTGGGCTTCATATCCCAAAGATCGATATGGCTCGGACCGCCGAACAGAAACAGGAAGACGCACGAGTTGCCGCGATGCTTTGCCGCTGAAGACGCGGCTGAAGTTGCCGCGCGCAGCCGGAACAAATCCGGCAGCGTCAGCCCCAGCGCGCTCAAGCCTCCGACTTGCAGGGATTGGCGACGATTCAGCATTCCTGGATTTCCTGCGGAACGTGCCGGTGGGAAAATCGCCGCTTGGATGCCCCGAACTCATCTGAGTGCGTGGGATATCGTAGTGTGGACTTCAGTCCACACGAAAAGTTGCAACGTGTTGGCTAAAGCCAACACTACGAGCTCTGTGCCACTGTTTATTCAATCGAAACGATCACACACTCTGACCACATCATCATCGGGCATTGAACCGGACGATCTCGGCGCAACATCAATTTATACCGATATGTTACCGCGGCGGAGCGACCGTCGCAATTCCTTCTCCTGCATTGCCGGAGAAAACTCCGCAATCCCTGAAATTCAACCGCCGACCAGCCAAGGCAGCGGATCGCCGGCACGGGGCAGTTTGACCAGCTCGACACCCGTCACTTCCGGATGACTGCGAACTTCGGCGAGAGCTTCAGCCGATGGTTCGTTGTCGAGGTTGAGGACGGCGACAGCATCGCCCCCCGGTTCATTGTGCTCGCGGCCCAGCGCCATGTGAGCGATGTTCACCCGGTGCTTTCCGAGGACCGTCCCGATGAAGCCGATCAGGCCCGGGACGTCGCGATGGCGGTAGATGAGAAGATGCCCGTCAAGGTAGGCGTCGAGACCGAAGGGCCCCAGCCGCACGAGGCGGAGGAACTGCTTGCCGAAGATTGTTCCGGCGGCCGTCAGCTCGCCGGCGTCGGTTTCGATCGTGGCGCGGATCATCGTTGAGAAGTCACCGACTTCGCTCGAGGACGATTCGGTGATCCGAATCCCGCGCTCTTTCGCCAGCAATTCGGCGTTGACGATATTCACGTGTTCGGCGAGGGCCGTTTCGAGCAGTCCGGCGGCGAAGCTCGACGTGATGAGCCGCGTGTTCTTTGTCGCCGCCTCGCCGCGATAGAGCAGGTGGGCCGAGCGAACTCCGCCGGCCTTGTTTTGCTGCGCAAGAAGCAGACCGAGCCGGCGGCCGATGTCGAGGTACGCCTTCATGTCGGCCATCTCGGCGGCCGAGAGCGGCGCCATGTTGACGGCATGCCGGACTTCGTTCCGCAACAGGAAGCCCGAGATGATCTCCGCCGCCTCGAGCGCCACCAGCTCCTGCGCCTCGTCGGTCGAGGCGCCCAGGTGCGGCGTCGTCAGCACCTGTGGCAGTTTCACCAGTCGATTGTCGCCGGGCGGCTCTTGAATGAAGACATCCATCGCGGCGCCGGCGATGTGGCCGCTTTCGATGGCCGTCGCCAGGTCCCCCTCGTCGACGATTCCCCCGCGCGCGCAATTGATGATTCGCGCCCCCTTCCGCATTCTCGCCATTCGCTCGGCGTTGATCAGGCCGCGTGTCTCGTCGGTGAGCGGCGTGTGAACCGTGAGGAAGTCGCAGCGCCCGATCAGGTCGTCAACGTTGCGGACGACTTCGATTCCCTGCTCGGCGGCTTTTTCGGCCGAGAGAAACGGATCGTACCCGACGACTTTCATTTCGAGGCCGATCGCTCGCTTGGCGACCGACAGGCCGATCCGCCCCAGGCCGACGACCGCCAGCGTTTTCCCCGCGAGCTGCGTTCCCGTGAACGACTTGCGATCCCATTTGCCGCTCTTCATGCTCGCCGCGGCGGGGGCGATGTTACGCGACAGGGCGAGCAGCATCGCGATCGTGTGCTCGGCGGTGCTGGTGGTGTTGCCCGCCGGCGTGTTCATCACGACGATCCCCTCGCGCGTCGCCGCCGCCAGGTCGATGTTGTCGACCCCCACTCCCGCCCGCACGATGACCTTGAGCCGCGACTGATCTTTGAGCAGCTCTTCAGTGAGCGTCGTGCCGCTGCGGATGATGATTCCGTCGGCCGTTTTCAGCGCCTCACGGACTTCAAGCGGCTTGAGGCCCGAGCGGACATCGAGCTCGAGGCCGGCCGATTTGAGGCAATTGAGACCGGCGGCAGACAGATTGTCGGTGATCAGGACACGAGGCATGGGGCAGACATTCTCCAACGGTCGCAAAAGCCGGCTTGTCGGCCGGCACGAAGGCAAACCGTTAGGATAGGAACGTGGCGCACCGCGCCAAGGGTATGGGTCGATGCATGGGAAAGAATCCATGCGTCAAGTGGTCAAGTGGCCAACCACGAGACGACAAAACTCCCCGGCACGAGCACCAGCAGCAACAGCCCCACACAACCTGCTCGCGGCACTGCGATGCCGCTCTGGTCGGCGAGGCGCTCGACGGCTTCCTTGGCTTCGCGCAGTCCGGTCCCCGTCCGCTCCCGGTAGAGTTTGATCGCCTCGATTTTCTGTCCGCGGCGGAGGAGGTCGATCAGGTCGGCATCGGTCCCCATCCCCGGTGAGACGTGAGACCCCGGCAACGCCAGCGGCTCGCCGCGCTCGACCGCTTCGACGGCGTCCTTGGCTTCTTTGAGGCCCGTTCCCGTCCGCTCGCGATACAACTTGATCGCTTCAATCTTGTGTCCCTGCGAAACGAGCTCGGCGACTTCGGATTTCCACGCGGCGGCATCGGCCCGAATGTCGGCATAGAGGGCGGGAGACCGCGAGACGGCCGATTCATGATCCGCGAGCGCAGCGCCGCACTTCGGGCACTGTCCCGCCGTTTCGGCGACCGAATGCTCACAGAACGGACAATGGCGCATTTTCAACGTGCCGGCACGATCGGGAGGTCGGGGCTGAGGCGGTTCGCGACATGCGCCGCGTCTCCTTCGATCACCTGGCCGGCCATCTGCGTCGGCTGCTGGACGATCGTCGGCGGTGGCATGCG
>JAGVKR010000097.1 GCA_020050375.1 Planctomycetales bacterium | reverse complement strand
TGTCGCTTCGGTCGAATGACCATCCGCTGCGTGAGTCATGAGCCCCCCCTCTGGCTGCAATCACACGTTGAAATTCTCTGAATCACCCATCGACGGGCGCTGTCCTCACATCATTCTGCCTCACCTGACCCCAGACCACTCACCACTCACCACTCACTTCTCACTCCCCTTCCGAATCAACCACACCTCGCGCACCTGACAGCCTCGGCCGTTGCCCCCCTTGCCCGGCTCGCGCGTCCACATGAGCGTCAACTCCCCATCGGCGGTCGCGGCAAGCGGCACGTCGTGCTCGATCGCCGTCGCAGGATCGGCCTTGTCCATCAGCGGATGAATCTCCTTCCCTTCCGCTTCGAGACGGACCTTGGCCCGGAACGAATCGGCGGCGTAGACGGCCCTCACCTGGTATTGCGCTTTCGGATCGAGTCCGGTGTAGCGCATCTGCAGCGGACCGTCGTACATGCTCAGCGCGTACGTCGTCCACGCCTTCGGCAACCCCGGACGAATGTCGAAGCTGATCATCGAGGAGCGCCGGAAATCCGGATCGTCGTCGAAGCCCGCGCCCCGCACGAGATGCGGCTGCCGGGCGGGGTCGCCGAGATCATCGTAAAAGCTTCCGGGGGGCATGTCACCGGGATGCTGGAGCGAATAATTGATGACGTCGATCTGGTCATCCAGATTCAGTTCAAGCGGCTTGTTGTCCGCGATTCGATCGATGGCAAAGCGGATTTGCTTGATCAGCCAGACGCGATCGGTCAGCGGCGTATCGAGCGTGTTCTGCGATGTACCACGCCCCGGCTGGCCTTTGTAGCGCGGCGTGTCCAGTTGCATTCGAATGCTCTGATACAGAGCCTCTGCGAGTTCGTTCACTCGCGTGCGGCGATCCTGTGCGACCGGCGCCAGTTCGGCGCGGGCGAGAATCTCCTGCGCTTTAATTAACGCGATGCGCGGCCCGATCGTGCGGGCCTGCCGAAGCACGCTCATCGCCGCGTCGCGCTGTGCCGTCTCGGCAGTCAGACGTTCTCGCAAAAACGCGTCGTAGTAAGCGCGGTACAGCGCCTGTTGGAACCGCCAGTTGAGCAGGTCCTGCGGCGTGGCCGCCTGTTCCATCTTCTGGAAAGCGGCCAGCGTTTGCTCGACCCCCGTATTCGCGATCAACGGTCCTTTCCAGTTTTGCTCGAGCGCCAACAATCCCTGCGCAAACGCCTCGGCCTGATGATCGCCAATGAAGATACGGGCATACTGCCTGAGAATGTCGATCACCGGCGTTTTGTCGTTCCAGCCGAGGCCGCTCCAAACGAATTTATTGACGTCATCATTGCACCCTTCCGAATAGGTGATGAAGCCGATCGTCGACGGCTGGTAATAGCGAAAGATCGAGGCCTGTCCCAACGGCCGCGGATTGATGACCTCGCGCCCCTGCGTCACCGCGTAAGTGGCGTCCCAATCCGGGACGGGATGCTGACAATTCGTGGAATGCGTGATGTCCGGGTAGCCACGAATCGGATATTTCGCGGGAATCAGTTTTCGGAGTTCCGGCAGGCTGACACGAATCTGCGGCCCGAAGACGACACCATTGAACCACTTCGGTTCAGACTTCAAGATCTGCACGAAGTCGTCGAGCCATTGCGAATCGAATCCCTGTGGCGCGACCCAAAGCGTCGCCTTGGGATGGTATTTACGAAGCGAAGCTGCCTGCT
Source organism: Planctomycetales bacterium (assembly GCA_020050375.1). Lineage (GTDB taxonomy): Bacteria > Planctomycetota > Planctomycetia > Planctomycetales > Planctomycetaceae > SIAF01. The sequence goes on along the minus strand of JAGVKR010000097.1, from coordinate 1,372 downwards.
TCTCGAGCATCGGCATCAGCACCTTGGGAGGCGTGGCCCCTGGGTCGCCGCCGGGAACGAACAGCGCATCGATTCGCGGGAGTTTCTTGAAAACCTCTTCCCACTCCTTGAGCGCGAACTCGACCGTCGCCGGCTTCGAATAATCTTCGTCGAGAGCCGGATACCAGATCCAGACGTCGAGGCCATAGTCGTCAGCAAGCTGCGACATGGCGATCATCATGTCCATCGGCGGCCGGGGAAAATGCGGGCTGTCGGCATCATCATCCGAGCGCGGAGGAATCAGCTCGATCACGTTCGAGCCGAAGATCGCCATGTCGCGATAGTATTGCTCCCACTGCGGCAGGTCCCACGCGTCGTAAGAATTCGTCTTGGGCCGATACCCGATCTGGTGGCCGCGCAAGGGGGTTTGCGGCGCGGACGCATCCTGAAACCCGGCGGGGAGCAAGACTTTTCCGCGCGCCATGCGAAGCTCGCGGAGCAGTCGGCCGACGCCGAACAACACTCCCCGCGGATCGTTGCCGACCACCAGCACCGTCCCCTTGCCGGCCGCCTGGACGCGATAACCTTCAGCTCCGGGCGCGGCAACCTGCTTCTTCAGCAACGGAATGGTCTGTGGAAACTGCTTCTCGAGGCCGGCTGCCTGTCCCACCGCGACGACCGCGGCCCCTTCCGCTTTGGGCCAGTCCGAAACGGCATTCCACCGAATTTGCGTCCGCCGGGCCACCTCGTCGATCAGCATCTCGACTGCTTTTTTCTCCCGCGCCGACAAATCGGCGGGAATGACAACGACCGCTCTGGCAAGGTCAATCGTGGATCCGGCTGCGAACGCTTTTCGCTCGGACACCAGGAAACTGATGACGAGGACGAAAACTGTGGCGATGACCCGGGTCACCTGTCCAGACACCGGGAGCGGCCGCCTCTCCCCCCAGGAAACGTGAAGGGCGAAATGAACAAGACGACAAACCGAAGAGCGAGCCGTGCGCATGCCTCTTTACCTTTCACCATCACGAATTGAGAGAGCGAAGAATTGGACCGCCAGTATGGCCGCTCCCCGTGCAACGTGAAAGCGAGTGGGGGTGTCAATCGAAAGGAAAACGGTCGGCGCAGCTCGTTCTTGACGGTTCATCCCGCCAACAGATTCGATCGCGGATGGCCTGCTTCGACGGTTCGGCCAACATTGCCGCAGGGGAATTGACCCTTCGAGTGGCGCACGTCAATATCCAAGCAACGAAGCAGTCAAATCGACCTGCCCGTCACTCTCATCGCTCCCCACAAGGCTCGAAATGTCGCCTCAGATCGCGCGCGATCGCTCCCCGGCAGATAGCCGGACCAGGTTTGACCTGCTCGTCCTGACGCTGGCGACACTTGTCTG
>JAGVKR010000793.1 GCA_020050375.1 Planctomycetales bacterium | reverse complement strand
GTCGCGCGGCGAATCAGCGTCCGTCTGTCGGCGGCCGGAGCGGGCGACAGCCCTTTCGCTTCGAGCTCCGCCAGTAAGAAGTGGTCGATTGACGCCTTTGGCCATGCGCCGTTCTTAACGGTCGGCAGCGGCGGGTCGCTCACCGGCTGGAAGGCCCAGAACGCGCGCTCCTCGTCGGTAAACAGGGGGCCGGTTTTCGCCGCCGGCTTGTCGGGGGCGGGAGAGTCGGTGCGGGGCCACGCGGCACCCTGCTCGACCCATTTGACGAGCAGCGCGATCTCGGCATCAGGGAGCTTCGACTTGGGGGGCATCTTGATGTCCCCCGTGTACCGGATCGCCTGAATCAGGAGGCTGTCGTCCGGCTTGCCCGCGACGAGCGCCGTCCCCGAATCTCCCCCCGTCGTGACTGCCGACGGCGAGTCGAGGCGCAAGCCCCCCTTTTGTTTATCGGGGCCGTGACATTCGAAGCAGCGCGCCACGAGCAACGGGCGGATCTTCGCGTCGAAAAACTCAGCCCCCTTCGGATCGACGGTTGCCGGCGGCTTCGGCTGGCTTTCGTCGGCCGCACGGACGGCGTTCGCTGCGCTCGCGACCAACAGCGCGCCCAGCGGGAAAACGGCCCGGGTAATTCGGATCGCGCGATTCATCATTGTTTCGCGCTCCCGATGGCGAGAGAAGATTCCGGAAAACAAACGGCTGTCACCCGCCGCGCGGTGGCGTCGATATGTTCCGACATTCGCCGGGCCGCCTGGTCGACATCCTGCTCCAGGAGGGCGTCAATGATCCGGACGTGCTCCACCAAGGCCGACACCTGACTTTCACGGCGATTGCCCACGACCCGGCGGATCGACTGCATCACTTCTCCATACCGCCAGATCTCGAAGGCCAGTCGTTCGTTGCCGCAGCATCCGGCAATGGCACCATGCAGTTCCTGATCCAGCTCGACCGCCTTGCGGAGCCCGGTCTCTTTCATGGGGACCGTTCCGAGCCGGGTCATTTGCTCGCGGAGATCCTGCAGCAGGTCGCGATCGAGCCGAGAGCAGGCGCAGCGCGTCGCTTCGACCTCCAGAATGCGACGGACGTGGTAGAGATCAAGCAGTTGCTGCGGCCCGAAATGCCGACAGACGCCCCCTCGATTGGGGATCAGATCGACCATCCCGATGCCCGCCAGCTCGACGAGCGATTCGCGCACCGGAGAGGGGCTGACTCCCAGTCTGTCGGCCAGCTTTTGCACGCGCAGTCGCGTCCCGGCCCGGATTTCTCCCGAAAAGAACGCATCGAGGAGGCGCGCCGTGACTTCCCGCCGCAGACCGGAGGTGCGGGGTACAGGACCAGCGGTGAGATGGAGTGTACTCATGGGGCATACGCATCATAAGCCGCTGATAGCTTCAATCCCACTCGAAATGGATGAGAAGAATCGCGGCGGAGGGTGAGAGTCTGTCGGGGTAACGAGGCAGGACCAGTTGATTTATATTTTATATATTATTTGGGCGGTGTCAAATCCGCGGGGCTTCGCTGCATTTACCCTAACCCGAAGCGTCAGCGAAGCATGCCCCGCGCTCCCGGTCATTCGTCGTCCGACGCCGCTGACGATTCGTACCGGATTTCGCAACCGCGCTGGAGCGATTCTCTGACACGGGGCGTCTTTCCCGCGAGGAGCGCCTCGACGGCATCCGCGAGGTAGGTCTTCTCGACCTTGTCGAGCGTCAGGTGATCGTCGAACGCTCCCATATAAGCGACCTTCCGATCGGCATCGAGCACGAAAAAATGTGGCGTCACGGTGGCGCCATACGACCGAGCCGATCGCTGGGAAGCGTCATGCAGATACGCGAACGGATGCTTTTTATCGGCCGCGCGGGTCTTCATCTCTTTCAGGACGTCCCCCTCGCCGCGATCGACGTTGATTGCGACCATCTGCACCTTCTCTTCGGCAAATCGCCGGGCCAAAGTCAGCAGCCGTTCATCGTAGATCTTCGAGACGGGGCAGTGGTTGCCGGTGAAGACGATCACGAGCACCTTCGCGTCGTTGTAGTCGGCGAGGCTGTGTCGCTTGTCATCGACGCCCGGCAGGTCCTTCCAGGCGGGGGCCGCATCGCCGACGCTCAATAGTCGATTGAACTTCGATTTGCCGGCGTCCACCGACTGAACCGCCGCGACAAACATCGCCAGACCGATGAACAAGCCGCCGATCAATCGCCCGCAACCAAATCCACAGTCCATAGATCACCAATCGCACGGAATCCGAGAGAGACAAGAAGTCAAACTCAATTGTACCGTCAGTTCGCCAACACGCGGAAGCATGGATCGTTCCGCGACTGCCGGCGCAGAGATAAGCTACCGACACAGGCCGGCTTCGCTTCACTCAGCCGGTATAACGAAGAGCTTCAACCACGAAAGACACGAACGACACGAAAAAATGTCGGATTGAAAAGTTCCGGCGAACCGAGAGACGATAAATCCCTCTTTCTTTTTCGTGTGACTTCGTGTGATTCGTGCTACTCACATCACGAATCTGCGCACGGCGCGAAGATTTCGATCAGCGACAGTGGACTGACCACGGAATACACCGAAGACGTGGCCGGCTTGTCTCGTCCCACGGCTTGGAAGGGACGGCGAGTCCGAGCGCTCAATTCGCTGGGGCCAGACGATGGCCGTCTGTTGTTGGCGATCTCCCGCGGGGAATTTACGATGCAGGGGTTTCGCAATCAGGATTTGCGTCCGTTGTTGTTCGATCGCCCAGCTACCCGGACGACGACCGAAGGACGCCGGCAGTCCAGCAAAGTGACCCGCTGGTTGAGATTGCTC
>JAGVKR010000258.1 GCA_020050375.1 Planctomycetales bacterium | reverse complement strand
CCGGCTCGCGCCGTCCGCCGGTTGTGGGGGCGATTGTTCGTTTCCCCGTCGGACGGGAGTGGTTCTCTTTTTGAGTGACAGGCAGTAACCGAGTATGGTGGATCGCAATCTAATCCGGGAGTTCAGTGTCGACGACGACGAGCTGGAAGCGACATTCGCGACGATCACCGCCGAGTCGGAAGAAACCGGCGGGCTGGATACGCTCTACGACGAGTCGTCGCGCTCCTTCGAATCGGGAAATATTCTCACGGGAATTGTGCTTCGCCGCGAAGGCGACGATATCCTCCTCGACGTGGGTTGCAAGAGCGAGGGAATCGTTCCCTTCAGCGAGTGGGAAGAAGGGGACGAAGACCCGGTTCCCGGCGCAAAGATCGAAGTGCTCCTCGAGGAATTCGACGACGAGCAGGGAGTGATTCTCCTCTCGCGCCGCAAGGCCAAGCGAATTCGCGACTGGGAAAAGATCATCTCCACTCACAACGAGGGAGATGTGGTCTCGGGAACGGTGCAGCGGAAGATCAAGGGGGGGCTTCTCGTCGACATCGGCGTGAACGTCTTCCTGCCGGCCAGCCAGGTCGACATCCGCCGGCCGGCCGACATCGGCGACTACATCGGCCGCAACGTCGAATGCGTGATCCTCAAGATCGACGAGGCCCGCCGCAATATCGTCGTCTCACGCCGCAAGCTGATCGAAGACCAGCGCGAGAAACTCAAGAAGGCGCTGCTGTCGGAGCTCAAGGTCAAGGAGCTCCGCAAGGGGGTGGTGAAGAACATCGCCGACTTCGGCGCCTTCGTCGACCTGGGGGGCATCGACGGTCTGCTCCACATCACCGACATGAGCTACGGCCGGATCAGCCATCCGTCGGAAATGGTCAAGATCGACGACGAGATCGAAGTGATGATCCTCGCGGTCGATCTCGAGCGCGAGAAGATCGCTCTCGGTCTCAAGCAGAAGCAGCCGAGCCCGTGGGACATGGTCGAGTCGAAGTACTCGGTCGGGACGCGCGTCAAAGGCGAAGTCGTCAACGTGATGACCTACGGCGCCTTTGTGCGGCTCGAGCAGGGAATCGAAGGGCTGGTCCACATCAGCGAAATGTCGTGGACCAAGCGCGTCAACCATCCCAGCGAGCTGGTGCAGATCGGCGACCAGGTCGAGGTGGTCGTGCTCGGCATCAACAAAGAGAAGCAGGAAATCTCGCTGGGCATGAAGCAGACCACCCCCAATCCCTGGGATCAGGTGGCCGAGAAGTATCCCGTCGGGGCCGTCATCGACGGAACCGTGCGGAACCTCACCAACTACGGCGCCTTCATCGAGATCGAAGAGGGGATCGACGGACTGTTGCACGTCAGCGACATGTCGTGGACCCGCAAGATTTCGCACGCCAGCGAAATGCTGCAAAAGGGAGACAAGATCCGCTGCCAGGTGCTGTCGGTCGATCAACAGCGCAAACGGATTGCCCTTGGTCTCAAGCAGCTCGCTCAGGATCCGTGGGAGACGGAGATTCCGGCGAAGTACCATCCGGGGACGGTGGTCACCGGGACGGTCACCAAGCTCACCAACTTCGGGGTGTTCGTGCAGCTCGAATCGAATCTCGAAGGGCTGCTGCACATCTCCGAATTGGCCGAGCACAAGGTCGAGAACCCCGAGCAAATCGTCAAAGTCGGCGATTCGATCGAGGTCCGCATATTGCGCGTCGACACTGCGGACCGCAAAATCGGCCTGAGTCGCAAATTGAGCGTTCCGCCCGAAGGCGAAACCGAGGACGGATCGTCGGCAGAAGCCGCGCCCGCGGTGCCCCGCGAAGAGCTCAAGGGGGGCCGTGACGGCGGCCAGAGCGGTCCGCTGTTCAGCCTGGAGGGGACGGAGTAGCTTTACCGCCCGGCAATTGAGAGAACCCGCACGACCGTGGTCGTGCGGGAAGAATAAACGGCCCTCAGTCACAGACTGAAGGGCCGTTATTATTGCGCGAATTGCCCGCTCTACGGATTCGGCGCGTCGCGCAGCACCCTTCTCGTGCAAGCCGTCCGGGGTCCGAGTCGATAACACTCTGGAAGATCGCTCCCTCTTCGCGGCAGGCGATCCCCTGTCATGCCGGTGGTTGCGAGCCGAGGCTTCAGACGCGTGGCGGGTTTCCTCCTTTTGAGAAGCAATTGAATCTCATGCCCAAGCTCGACGCTCAATCCCCTTCCAAATCCCGCCGCCGCATCTCCGCCGCCGTTCAGAATCCGCTGGAGACGTATCTCCGCGAGATCAACGAGACGGCCCTGCTCAATGCGAATCAGGAGAAAGAGCTGGCGTACCGCATTGCGGTCGGCGAGAAGGAAGCCCGCGATCAGATGGTCCGCGCCAACCTGCGGCTCGTGGTCAATATCGCCCGCAGCTACACCGGCAAGGGATTGCCGCTCCCCGACCTGATTGAAGAGGGCAACCTCGGATTGCTCAGGGCCGTGGAAGGGTTCGACCCGGGCATGAACACCCGCTTCAGCACCTACGCCAGCTACTGGATCAAGCAGTCGATCAAGCGGGCGCTGATCAACTCGGCCAAGACGATCCGCATTCCGGCGTATATGGTCGAGCTGCTCACCAAGTGGCGACGGGCGACGACAAAGCTCCTGGACGAGCTGGGCCGCACGCCGACCGCCGAAGAGATCGCCGCCGAGCTGGGCATTCCGAAGAAGAAGCTGCATTTCGTCAAGAAGGCGATTCAGCTCTACAACTCGACTCCCCAGACCGAGCAACCGGATTCCGGCTGGACGCTGGGCGAGATTGTCGCCGACGAGCGCAACAAGGGGCCGGAAGCCGAGATGGTCGAGAACGACAACCTGACGCACGTGATGCGGATGCTCGAGACGATGGACAGCCGCGAAGCGACGATCCTGCGGATGCGGTTCGGCCTCGACGATGCCGAGCCCCGGACGCTGAAGGAAATCGGCGATGCGTTGAAGCTGCAGTTCTTCGAAATCCCCGAGGTCGACCGCGCCAACAAGGCGCGCAACGGCCAGCCGGCCATAATGATCAGCGATCCGAACGCGGTGGTGAACGCCGCCTTCAACAGCGGCGTCGGCGTCGAGAACGACGTGATCGAACTCAGCGACGGCAGCTACGCCTGGCTCGACGTGCTCGACGTG
>JAGVKR010000396.1 GCA_020050375.1 Planctomycetales bacterium | reverse complement strand
CGTCCGCGCGGCGTCCCAAGGCTCGTCCTGCTCCGCAACTGCCGAAGCTGGCAGAGCCCCCGCCGTCGCCAAAGGCCCCGTCGGGTCCATCGTCGGTTTCGGCCGAGGGGCCCGCGCAAAAACCCGAGATGCGGTTGTCGCGGGAATTGCTCGAAGGGAAGCCGCTGCACGAGCACATCCGGCAGCACGCCGAAGAGAAAAAGAAGGCCAAGGCGACCGGCGACGACTTTGCCGACGATTTTGTCGAAGAAGTCAAACGTCCGGGAGCGAAGCCCAGCCCCGGCGGTGGGCGGAACGTGGCGGGGATGGGATTGCTTTCGGAGCGCAAGCAGCGGCAGGCCAAGCGCACGCGCGGCCCGGGAATGCTCACGGAAGACGAAGAGAATGACTTGCAGTCCAGCGAGCGGCTGAGGCAGCATCGCAACCGCGCGCGGCGCGGGGCAACGATCGCGCCTCAGAAAACGATGGCCGAGATTCAGGTTCCGATTTCGGTTCGGGCCTTGTGCGAAGCCATGGGGCGTTCCGCCAAAGAACTCCTGGGAATTCTCAGCCGACAAGGGCTGATGGTCACGATCAATTCGAGTCTGGACGAAGAAACCGCACTGGATCTTGCCATGGAATGCGGCATCGACCTGCATATCATTCGCGATCGCGATATCGAGGCAGAGTTGGCGGATGCGGCTGTGGCTGCGGCCTCGACCGGGAATCGACAGCCGCGACCCCCGATCGTCACGATCCTCGGGCACGTCGATCATGGCAAGACGACGCTCCTCGACAAGATCCGCTCGGCCAACGTCGCCGCGGGAGAAGTCGGGGGGATCACCCAGCACATCGCCGCCTACCAGGTCGAGCGCAGCGGTCGAAAGGTCACTTTCCTCGACACACCGGGTCACGCCGCCTTTGGTGAGATGCGCGCTCGCGGCGCGAATGTCACGGACGTCGCGGTGCTGGTGGTTGCGGCCAACGACGGTGTGATGCCGCAGACCATCGAAGCGCTGAATCACGCCCGGGCCGCCGGCGTGCCGATCGTCGTGGCTCTCAACAAGGTCGATCTGCCCGATCGCAACGAGCAGCGCGTTCTGCAGGATCTGGCGGGGCAGAATCTGCTGGCCGCGGAATGGGGGGGCGACACCGAAGTCGTGCGGACCTCCGGGACGACCGGGGCCGGAATCGACGACTTGCTGGAGACGCTGGCAACCGTCGCCGAGTTGAAAGAGCTGACGGCCGATGTGGACGGGCCGGCGCACGGCGTGTGCCTCGAAGCGTTTCGCGACGAGGGGCGCGGCGCAGTGGCGTGGCTGATCGTCCAGGACGGCACATTGCGGAAGGGCGATGTGATCCTGTGCGGACACGCCTACGGTCGGATCCGCAGCATGTACGACGATCTCGATCATGAGATCGACGAGGCTGGTCCGTCGTCCCCCGTGAAGGTCGCCGGGCTCGACGTCATTCCCGGCGCGGGTGATCGCTTCTTCGTGCTCAAAGACGTCGAGGAAGCGCGGCAGGCGGCCATGGTTCGTCGCGAGCGCGGTCGCGAGCAGCAACTGGCCCAGCGCGGCAAGGTTCGCACCCTGCAGGAGATTCTCAGCACGTCGGAATCGGGAGCCGTGCAGGACCTGCCGGTGATCGTCAAGGCCGACACGCCCGGCTCGCTCGAAGCCCTCAAGAGCGAAATCCTGCGATTTCAGCATCCCGAGGTGCGGGTGGTGATCCTGCACGAAGGGGTGGGAGGAGTCAACGAGAGCGACGTGTACCTGGCCAGCGCCTCGGGGGCGATCATCGTCGCGTTCCACGTGGTGCCCGAAGACCGGGCCGAAGTGCTCGCCGAACGCGAAGGGGTCGAGATCCGGCAGTATGGGATCATCTACGAGGTGACCGACGACATCAAGCTGGCGCTCGAAGGCCTGCTGCGGCCCGAGCTTGTCGAGACCCCGACTGGAAGGGCGATCGTCCTGCAGACGTTCGATATCAGCCGCTTCGGTCGGATCGCCGGCTGCCGCGTCATCAACGGGGTGGTCGAGCGCAACAGCCGGATTCGCCTGGTTCGCGACAACAAAATCATGAACGAGTACGGCATCGCCTCGCTGAAGCGCGGTAAAGACGACACCCGCGAGGTTCGCGAGGGGCTCGAGTGCGGGATTCGCCTCGACGGATTCGATGACATCAAGGATGGAGACATCTTTCAGGCATTCAAAGTCGAAGAGATCAAGCGGACTTTGTAGCCGCAGAGAATCGCGAGCCATTGGTTCATCAGCCAGTGGATCGCTTGGCCCGGTTGTCGAACGTCGTCGTCCGCAATCGAGCCCGTAGTGAGATCCCGCAAGCGTCTGTTCGGAATAGATCGTGACATGAGTTCGCGACGAATCGCCAAGGTCGCCGAAGCCGTTCGTGAGATCGTCAGCACGGTGGTGCTGTTCGAGCTCAAGGATCCGCGCGTCAAGAACGTGACGGTGTTGCGGGCCGACGTGTCTCCCGACCTGCGGAATGCCAAAGTCTACGTGTCGATCATGGGAGACGAAAAGACGCAATCGCTGACGTTGCACGGACTCAACTCGGCGCGGGGCTTTATCCAGTCGAAGATTGCCGATCGATTGCAGACGCGTTACACGCCGGTTTTGCAGTTTGTGTCGGATCCGGGAGTCAAGCTGAGCGTTCAGGCATCGGCCATCATTCGCGAGACGCTCTCTGAAGGAGCAGTGGAAGACGCGGAATCGGACGCGACCGCAGTCGTCGGATCGGAGACCGGGGAAAATGAACACACCGAGGAAGATGAAGCGTGAAGCCGCGCCGGACCGCGCGGCGCCGGGCGGCTCCTCCCCCATCGGGGTTTCGGGGAAAGACGCCTGGTTGCGCCTGAAATAGCGCCAATCGTTCGAATCGAATCGCCGTTTTCCTCACGGACAACGCCATGGTTGCAGCTCAACGCCACAAGCCACTCGACAAGCAGGACGTCTGCCGCAGGGTATCGTCCATGCTCAAAAAGGCCTACACCG
>JAGVKR010000348.1 GCA_020050375.1 Planctomycetales bacterium | reverse complement strand
GGCGCCTGCCGGGTGCTGGCAGTGAGCGGACAGGAACAAATCGACCGACGAGCCAATGTGATCCGCCGACTCGAAGAGTTGACGCGCGCGGTGGTCGCCGCCGGCGAGCCGCTTTGGCACGGCGCGCAGAGCCGACTGCTTCCGCCGCAGATTTCGGGGCCGCTCGAAGCCTATCTCGATGAAGCCCATCCGCAGACGCTGGCCATCCTCCCGCTCCGGCCGAATCGTCGGACGCCAGACGGGGACGCATCCGCCGGAAGCGCACCGGCAGCAGCCGTCGGCGCGATCGTTGTCGAGAGGTTTGGCGGAGAGGCGGTCGATGACGCTTTTCGAGAGCGTGTGGAATGGGTCTCCCGTCAGGGAGGGCTGGCCCTTTCCAACGCCATCGACCATCAGAGCCTTCCGTTCTTCCCGGTGCTCCGCGCCTTGCAGAAAGTTCGGTGGGTGACGGAGGCCCGCCAGTTGCCGCGAAGCCTGTTGGCGATCGGCGCCGTCGCCGTGGCGGGCTTGGCCCTGGCCTTCGTTCCGGCCGATTTTGTAGTTTCGGGCCGCGGAGCGTTGCAGCCCGAATTGCGCCGCGAAGTGTTCGCGGGGAGCGACGGGATTGTCGCGGAGGTTCGCGTCGATCACGGGCAGCCTTGTCGCAAGGGCGAAACGCTGGTCGTGCTGACACGCTCGCAGCTCGATTTCGAGCTCAGTCGCGTATTGGGGGAAATCCAGACAGCGCGCAAACGACTGGCGGGAGTGACCGCCGCACGGCGGCAGTCGTCGCCGCAAACCGCCGCCGAGCGCGACAAATACAACCAGCTTGCCGCCGAAGAAGAAGAGCTCAAGGAACTGCTGACCAATCTTGCCGAGCAGCAGGGAATTCTCCGCGTGCAGCAGGAGGAATTGCAGGTGAAGAGCCCGATCGACGGGCAGATCATCACCTGGAACGTTCGCGAGCTGCTCGAGTCGCGCCCCGTGCAGAGAGGGCAGGCACTGCTCACCGTCGCCGATCTTACCGGCCCGTGGGTCCTTGAAATCGAAGTTCCCGACGACAAGATCGGCCACGTCCTCGCCGCCCGGCGCGATCTCGGCGCCGATCTCGACGTGTCGTTCATGCTGGCGACGACGCCCGGCACAACCTACAAAGGCACAATCGAAAAGGTGGCGCTCGCCACTGACGTGCGACCCGACGAAGAGTCGCACGTGCTGGTGACTGTCCGCTTCGAGCGCGAGCAGGTGCCGCAGTTGCGTCCTGGAGCCACCGTGATCCCACGCATTCAATGCGGACGCCGGTCGCTCGGCTACGTCTGGTTCCACAGCCTGCTGGAAGCCGTTCAGAAACACGTCTTGTTTTGAGATTTGTATTGAAGCCTGCTGGTCTTTCGAGTTGGATCTGCGATAGGGGTGCCACGGCCAGCGCCCGAAGGAAGTCGGCCGTGCGAACGTCTCGGAATGCCGCCTCGCGACCCACACGGCCGACTCCCGTTGGTCGCTGGCCGTGGCACCCGCTTGAAGCGCGTACAGTACAGTCCCCCGGGGAGCCCCCATGAAACTCACTCGACTTTGGCTGATTCTGATCCTGGCGCTTCCCGCGGTCGCGGTCGAAAAGCCGGCGGAGAAGGCTCGCGACAAATCGCAGTCTGGCGCAAGCGCCGACAAGCTCGTTGTCGAGTCGGCGCTTGTGACCGTCATCGAGCAGGTGGAAGTCCCCGCGCGGGTCGAAGGGGTGCTGGCCGAGCTGAACGCCCGCGAGGGGCAGCTCGTTTCGGCCGGGGATGGCCTCGCTCGCATTGAGGACGTCGAGCCCGCGCTGACGCTCCGCCGCGCCACCTTCGAGCTCGACATCGCTCGCAAGCAGGCCCGCACCGACATCAAGATCCGCGTGGCGAAAAAGGCCGCCGAGCTGGCCGACATCGAATTGCGGCGGGCCAAAGAGTCGATCGAGAAATACAAGAAGAGCGTATCGGAAACGGAGCTCGATCGGCTGCGGCTCTCGTCCGAGAAGGCCCTGCTCGACATCGACCAGACGCTGCACGACCAGCAGGTCGCCGAGCTGACGTCGCAATTGAAAGAGACCGAGCGCCAGTTGGCTGAAGCGGCCGTCGAGCGCCGGCGGATTCCCGCCCCGTTGTCGGGGGTGGTCGTGCAGGTGAATAAGCACCGCGGCGAATGGGTGGAGCCGGGGCAGACCGTGCTCCGCATGCTGCGCGTCGATCGTCTGCGCGTGGAGGGGCTCGTCAACGTGAACAAGCTGTCGGGCGACATGAACGGTCGTCGCGCCACGCTGACGGTCGATCTGCCGGGGCATCCTGCCAGCGTCTTCGAAGGGGCGATCGTTTTCGTCAGCCCCGAGGTCAACCCCGTCGACGGCCAGGTGCGGATCTGGGCTGAAGTCGAGAACCGCGATCTTGTCCTCCGGCCCGGCCTGCAAGGAGTGCTGACGATCCACGCCGAACCGGCCCGAACCGCCAAACGTGAGTGAACTTCAAACCCTCGTTCCCACGCTCCGCGTGGGAACGCGCGTCCCGACGCTCTGCGTCGTTGCGTGCCGATGTCAAATCGAAACAAGCTTTGCTCCGCGAATGTGACGGGCCTCGAGGCGCGACGCGGAGCGTCGAAAAGGGCGTTCCCACGCGGAGCGTGGGAACGAGAGACTTCCATGTCCACCGCCAGCCAAAATAAATCGGCGACGCAGCGCCGGCTCACACTCCGCGGTCGACGCGATCTGGCAGTCGCGCTCCAGTCGTTTCGCGGCGAGACGGTCTGGGCCCTGAAAGACCCGGTGGCTCTCCAGTATTTCCATCTGCGCGACGAAGAGTACTGGATCTTTCGGCAGCTCGACGGCGGCGTCAGTCTGGCCGACGTGCAGTCGCGGTTCGCCGAGCGGTTTGCCCCGCAGCGTCTGGCGTTGTCG
>JAGVKR010000590.1 GCA_020050375.1 Planctomycetales bacterium | reverse complement strand
CCTGCTCGCCGCCGCGCTGACGGCCCCCGCCGCACGCGGCGCGGAGCGCGACCTGATCGGTCACTGGAAGCTGGCCGGCGACGCGAAAGATTCGTCCGGCCAGGGGAACGACGGTCAAAACCACGGGGTCGACCTCGCTGCACCGGGCCGCGATGGCAAAGCGGGAGGCGCCGCGCGCTTCGATGGCACCGGTGCGTTCATCGAGGTCCCTGCGAGCCAATCGCTGGCTCTGGGAACGGGAGACTTCACGCTCGCGGTCTGGGCCCATACGGCACGCGAGCTCGACGACGTCGTGGGGGACCTGGCGGGAAAATTCGATCCCGCTTCGCGGCGCGGGTTCAACTGGTGCATCAAGGACGGTCACGGCTCGGTGGGGAGCCAGGCCAATTTCCGAAACATTCAATTCGGGATCGATTCCGGCACAGAACCGAAATGGACCGATTGCGGCCGACCGGGTAGCGCCGTCTATGTGATGGCCCTCGCCGTTTACAAGGGGGAACTTTTTGCCGGCATTTGCGAGCCCGGCAAGGACCAGGCGGGCCATGTCTACCGATATGCCGGCGACGCGCGCTGGATCGACTGCGGCAGCCCCGATCAAAGCAACGCGGTGACCGCTCTGGCCGTGCACGAGGGAAAACTCTACGCGGGGACGGGCTGTTATCGCTTGCGGGGTTCCCTGCTCCCCGACTCTGCGAACGGGACGCTGGGGGGCAAAATCTTCCGCTACGACGGCGACGGAAAATGGGCCGACTCGGGTTCCTTACAAGGCGCCGAAGGAGTCGGCGGGCTGTGCGTTTTTCGCGGCCAGCTTTATGCCAGCTCGATGTATCATTACGCCCAATATCGATTCGCCGGCGACCGGGAATGGGTTTCGGTGGCCGATGGTCTGTGGATTTATGCCATGGGCGTGTTCAACCACTCCCTGTTCGGCAGTTGCTGGAACGGGTGCCGCGTCTTCAGTTTCGACGGCCAGAAGTGGTCGGCGCCGGCCACATTCGAACCGGCCGGTCAGACGTATTCCTTCGACGTGCATGCCGGCGAGCTCTATTGCGGCACCTGGAAAAACGGGCGCGTCTATCGCACGCGTGACGGCAAAAACTGGACCGACGCCGGGCGGCTGGGCAACGAACTGGAAGTCATGGGGATGGCGGTCCACAACGGAAAACTGTACGCCGGCACGCTCCCCCTCGCGCAGGTCTTCCGCTACGACGGCGACGCAAAATGGGCCCTGACCGGGACGCTCGATACCTCGGACGTGCGTTATCGCCGCGCCTGGTCGATGGCGCTCTATCAGGGCCAACTCTTCTGCGGCGTGCTCCCCAGCGGCCACGTCCACGCCCTCACCGCCGGGGCGGCTGTTTCCAACGACCATGAGCTGGAACCCGGCTGGAGACATTTGGCGGCAGTCCGGCAGCGCGACCGGCTCAAGCTGTACGTCGACGGCAAGCAGGTTGCGGAGTCAACGATCGCCAATCCGGCCGCGCTGGACCTGACGAACGACCAGCCCCTGCGCATCGGCTTCGGCGGCAACGACTATTTTTCCGGCAGCATGAGCGACTTGCGCCTGTATGGACGAGCACTTTCGCAGGAGGAGATTGTGAAGCTCCGGTAGTGGCGTCACTGCCACCCCCGGCAAAACGCCCACCTCAAAAACTCCCCGCCTTTAGGAAGGGGGGGCCGGGGGGGGTGACGTGGCAGAGCGAAGACAATCACGCTGCGGGTCGACGCCACCTCTCTTCGGCCGCGCCGCACCGGATTCCCTCGTTCCCAAGCCCCCGCTTGGGGACGCAACTTGCGAAGCTCCTGCTTCGCGTAGCACGGATCAGGCAGGATTCTCCGCATCCGAGACGCGCAGCGAGAGCTGCGAACAAGGCGTGTCCAAGCGGAGCTTGGGCACGAGGGAATGAACCCTCCTGGTTCGCTACGGTGCCGCCGCCTGTCCCGGATTGGCGGATCCACGACTTAGGAACTGTCGAGCCGGGAGCGGAGGAAAATGGCGTCGAGTCCGTCGTGGTCCGATTCGCCGCTCACCTGTCTCATCGCGCGGCCTCTTGATTTTATAAGTGTATAATTGTATACTTATAAAACAGCCGGCGGCTTTGGCGGTCGCGGTGCGTACTGTCACTCACGACGGAGGTGACGACCGGATTACAATCGCTCACATGTAAAATAGGATAAATGGGGGGGCTGGTATGCAACATCCACGTTGCATTGCATTGCAAAGGGACGTTTTCAGGGGTTTTTGAGGAGTCGCTCGTTCCGGTTCGGCGCCGAAACGCACTCACCGGAACCAAATCTGGAAATCTGTTGCGTCAAACGACGCCGTTGGTGCGCCGTTTGGGGTTTCGTTCGTGCTCGCCTCACGGCGCGGCGGACTGCATTGTGCGGCTCAGCCAATCGTCGAAACGGGTCGGCCCGAGACGCGGGTTGGCGCCGGGGGTGAGGCTTTGGTCGTTCACGGCGACGCCGAGGTAGCTGGCTTGGGGGTTTGTGATCACTTGACGCGAGTCGCGGTTGGCGATCAGGAATCGCCGCACGAGCTCGTCCATGCGGATTGGTTCGGGGCCCGCCAAGTCGACCGTGCCGTTCAGCGGCTCGGCGATCGCGGCCTCGGCCATTGCCGCAGCGACGTCGTCCGACACGATGGGCTGCATCAGGGCGGGGGGCGACCGACCAGGCCACCAATGTCCTACAACAATGACGAGTCGCGTACACGCGGACAACAGCCAGAGTGCCGATCGCAGCGGGAGCAGATCGGCTCTTCGGGGCAGGTCGCAAACATCGGCGTAGTCGAGTGCAGCCAGGTGCGTCAGTTCGCAGGCTTGCGCGAGAGACGTGGTCGCGGTCAGAAAACTGGGCAAGCCGGCGGACAGGTCCTCGGAGTAGTCGAAGACGTCGTCGATGATCTGGCACTGCATGACGATTCGAAACACGAGGTTGAAATCGGCGTCGCAGCCGGTCGCGTGGATTCCTTCGTCCAGGGACCGGTGGACGACGGCGGTCGTGGCGATCATTCCCAGGGAAAGCCGCACGACCTCTTCGCGAT
Organism: Planctomycetales bacterium; assembly: GCA_020050375.1. Taxonomy (GTDB): domain Bacteria; phylum Planctomycetota; class Planctomycetia; order Planctomycetales; family Planctomycetaceae; genus SIAF01. The sequence goes on along the minus strand of JAGVKR010000590.1, from coordinate 2,778 downwards.
ACAAACGCACTTTTTGGAATTGCCAATCATCGCCGCCGGGCCAGGGACGTCGGCTCTCCAGCTCGCGGAGTCGTCGCACGTATTCGTCCACCGACGAACGCAGGCCGGCTTGTTCAAGCAGCCGCAGTGCTCGACGACGCTCGCGCCGGCAGCACCGCTTGTGATCGAAAGCCGCATTGGCGCTGGCTGCGAAATCGAGCAGGGCGGCCAGGTTTCTAAGCGTGGGCGCTGGCAGCGGTTTCGCATGACGGAGCCGGTGAAGCATGTCGAACGCCACGATGCAGAGGACTCGCAGTGGGGTCTTCGGCCGGGCCGCCATGAACAGCGGCAGGCCGCGCACCAGGCTGCGGATGGCGATCAGAATCGACGAGATTCCGGCGTCCAGGGCCTGCCATTGTTCGCAAACGGCCTGAAAGTTCATTGCTCGGGCCTATGGAGTGCGTGGACTTCACACATGGCACAAAACCACCTCCCGCGGACACCGCCAGCGGATCGGCACGAGATCGCTGACGCCGCGACTGACTACCAGCCGAGTCGATCGATCCTGATGGCTGAGGTAGCAGTACGGGTAAAAAACCGCTCCGGGAAACAGCCGGTCTCGAAACTCGAACGCGACCCATTGGCAGCCGTGGAGATGCCCGGCGAGAACCAGGTCGTAGCCCTGCTGACGCGCCGTCTTCCAGACCCGCGGGTTGTGCGCGCACAGCACTCGAACGTCTCCCGCGGATGCAGACGGTGCGTCGGGGCCCGAGACGGCAATGACTCGAGAACCGTGCGCGAGTCGAGCAGTGGCGGCATGGATCCATTCGCCTCCGCCTTGCACCACCGCGTCGCCGACTCGATTCAAGCCGACAGGTCGGTCGTGATTGCCCCCCACGGCGAAAACCGGCGCGAGCTCGCGGAGCGCGCCGACCAGGTCGCGAAGTTTGTGCAACTCGGCCGGCTCATCGACCAGGTCGCCTCCCAACAGCACAAGATCGATTTTGGAAGCCCTCACGGATTCGATGACCTGCCGGCAGAGATTGTCGGAACGTGTCCGCCGAAGGTGGATATCGCTGACATAGAGGAGACGACACGCGTCCTTGCGCATCGAGAGGCGCTCTTCGCGGATGTGAAGCGCACCGCTTTGCCCGATCGTCAGCGGTCCGGCAGGCAATTCTGTTCTCCCCGATGCAGGACGAATTCGTGCCGGTCAGGTGTGTCATTGAGGCCGCCGGCAATAACTTTGTATTGCAAAGTAAACGGCTTGTCCAGCTTGCGGCGTGCGAATGGGACAGGAACGACAGGGTGCAAGCGGCCTCATGTTGAAACCCGCCCGCTTCTATGCAACTAACACGAAAGCCGATCTTGCAATCATTCAACCCAACGACCGAAACAATCGGTCGCGGATTTTCGTTGCGTGCAAGTCGTTTTCGCGCATAATCTTATGCGATCGCATCGGCTCGGCGGGCAATTGGACGCTGTTACCGTTGCCGGATTCCTGCAGGGTTTGCATGCGATGGATTGGTTCTTGTGACATCGCACATTTCCTCACATGCCGGCGATACCGAAACGCTGCTGCGGCTGGCGGCGGCGGGGAATTCGTGCGCCATGGGCGAGCTGCTGCAGCGGAGCCGGCGGCCCCTCAAGAAGCTCTTTCGTCTTTGGATGCATCCCCGGTTGGCGGCGCGCGTCGATCCCTCCGATGCCGTGCAGGAAACGCTGCTCCTCACCGCGAAGCGATTGCCGGTGTATCTCCGCGATCGGCCCTTGCCATTTCACCTGTGGTTGCGGCAGTTGGGTTGGGAGCAGCTCTTACAGCTCCATCGTCGGCACCTCTTCGCCAGGAAGCGCAGCGTTCGCCGAGAACATTCGCCCGGGCCTCTGCTGCCGGACGAATCGGCGCGGATCTTGTCGAACCGGCTGGTCCACTCCGAATCGAGCCCGCATGGAAAACTGGTCCGCAAGGAACTGGCGCAACAGGTGCGACGCGCCCTGCGGCGACTGGGCCAGCGCGACCGGGAGATTCTGGTGCTGAAGCATTTGGAAGAACGGTCGACGAAAGAAATTTCCATCTTACTGGCGATCAGCGAAGCCGCGGTAAAGGTGCGTCACTTTCGCGCCGTGCGCCGGATTCGCGAGCTGCTTGAGGACGACGCCGACAGCGACGACGGGAGCCTGCCCAGGTCATGACCAGCGGAGCCGCGTCTCAATCGACCGACGACCGCCGCCTCGCCGAACTATTCGACGAGCTGACGCAACTGGTGCGCACAGGAACGCCGCAGGCGATCGATGCGTTTCTCGCGGCTCATCCGGCCGAGGCCGCCGAACTGCGACGCCTGTTGCCCGTGATCTCCCTGCTGGACGAGTCGTGCGATTCGCACGCGCCGAATGGCGCCTCGGGCGAGCACTCGGAGTCGACGATCGGCGACGGAACGGCTGACGATGCGGCGACGCCCACTGACGGTATGCTGGGTGATTTCCGGATCCTGCGCGAGATCGGCCGCGGGGGGATGGGGATCGTCTACGAGGCCCGGCAGATTTCGTTGAAACGTCGCGTCGCGGTAAAGGTGTTGCCGTTCGCCGTCGTGCTCGACCCGCAGCAACTCCAGCGGTTCCACAACGAGGCCCAGGCCGCGGCGGGCTTGCATCACCCGAGCATCGTCCCGGTCTACTCGGTCGGCTGCGAGCGCGGCGTGCATTACTACGCGATGCAATACATCGAGGGGATCACGCTGGCGCAACTCGTGTCGGCATTGCGAACCCCCCCGTTTAGCCGCGAGGCGCAGCCGAGTGTCT
>JAGVKR010000263.1 GCA_020050375.1 Planctomycetales bacterium | reverse complement strand
CGTCCCGCCCGACAGTCAATCTCGACAGCTTGATTTTGCAAGTCGCAGCCGATGATCCTGGCGCAAATCCGCTGCCGGAATTCGCGGAGGGAGCTGCGCCCCCCCCGGCCGGCTCGATGAACAGTCGAACCGTGTTCGCGGCTCCCCGACGATTGATGGAGCAGGACGTGGCCGTGTATTCATTCGAGCTTCCGGCCACGCGAAACGGCAAGGCCGTGCGGGGTAAACTCCTCGTTGTGCCTGTGGCCCGTCTGGTCAATCCCCCCACCGCGACGACATTTCTCGGTCGCCCCGCGTTTTATCCCGGGCGCACGTTCTGCGCCTCGACCTGGGTCGAAGGGGAATTCGCCTACGCCTGCCTCGTCGAAGGGGGCGAAGATTCGCTGCAAAGACTCCGTCCCGCACGCCCGGCCGCGATCTGACATGCGACCGCAATGGCTGCCCCCGTGATTCACGGCGTTTGGATGACGTTCGCGGCTGATCGCGTTCTGTCGGTTCTTCCTCGCGTTCCGCTCGGGAAAACTGTGACGGCTTCGGCATCGCGATTGCATGCGGCCGTATTTTGCGTCCGATCCTACGAAACGTGCTGGAAGGATCGAGAGGCCGCATGCCGGGCGTCAAGCGCCTCGTAATGCGGCCGAAGTTACCGCGAGCCAGGAGGGTTCCGATGCCACGTTGGCTGCCCATCGTTCTGATCACGTCGGTGGCGAGCATTGCCACGACGTCGCTGTTCGCCCAGGACAAGTCGATCCAGGAGCGACTCGCTCAGGACCGGAAGCTCTCGCGGGACAACGGCCCCGGACCTCAACTCGGGGGCCGGCTGGCGCGATTCCGTGATGAGAGCACGCCGACCACTCCGTCGGCCGAATACCTGATCTACAAACGCGCCCGCAAGCGGGCCGAAGAGCGCGCCGCGATCCTCGAAGCCCAGCACTGGGCCGGCTATTCGCCGACACGGCCGACCATTCCTTACACGCACTACGCCACAGACCTCAACCCCGGACTTTACAAGCCCTGGGTCTCCGCCTACTTCCCGAATCGCAGAAACTGATCGCGGCCTCCGATTCGTTCACGCCGCTGCGTGAAATCGCAATGCCCCGGCGGGCCTCTACGGGTGCGCCACGAACAGCGACTGCACGTGCGGGATCACCTCGTGCTTGAGCGCGAGCAGCGTGAAGTACCCGAAGAACCCGCACGCCCAGACCATCGCCACGAAGCGCAGCGGACTCATCGACAGGCTTCGCGAGAGAATCTTGTTGTTGAGATAAAGCAGAATCATCGAATAGATGAACATCACCCCGCCGTTCATCGCCGCCGAGGTCTTCAGCAGAAACAGCGGCTCCTTGAAACTCGGGTTGTAATTGCCGATCAGCAGGATCGAGGCGCCGATCGCGATCTCGGCCCACAGCAGGACGAAATAGATTCGCGATTGCGACCAACGGGGATTGTCGCGGAGAAAATTGACTTTGATCACGTCGGTCGCGATCCGCACCGTCGCGTCGAGCACTCCCAGCTCGGTCGTCAGCAACAGCGCCATTCCCATCACGAAGAACAGCACGCGAAACGTGTTCCCGACGGCCGCCGACGCGAACGACCCGGCGATCAGCTCGGCCTCGCCGTAGACGAAATCCATTCCCTCGCCGAAGCGCTCCATCCCCGGCTGAAGCTGTCCGCGGGCGTCGTAGAACAGCGAATACGACAAGAGCGCGAGCAGCACCAGGCAGACGACGCATGTCAGGTAGAAGCTGACGAAATGCTCGATATTCGCCGCCTGCCACCAGTCACGCCAGCGGCGCATGTTCTCGGGCGTGTGTGGAAAGTGAAACCCCGTGTCGGCAACGGCCTCTTCGTTGCCGGTGATCGGGCTGGTGATCCGCCCGATGTATTTCCCCATCCCGTAGCCCTTGTCTTTGATGAAATTGCTCTGGCCGAGATTCATCGTCCCTCCCGCGCCAGCGAAGGCCAGGGCCCCGAGCAGCGCCATCAGCGGCAACCCGCTCGATTCGGGAGGCAGCCCGCCGATATTCGCGATCCCGCGGAACATGGCCCCTACCGCGTACGGCTTGATGAACAGCACTCCCAGCACGATGGCGATCACGAAGATCAGCATCACCAGCCAGAACTGCACGCGCTCAACCGTGTTGTAGACCACGGGGCTGGAGGTCAGCACGATCCCCACGAGCAACAGGCTCCCGAGCGCCAGCCAGTTCACGTACCGGGCCCCATACTTCACTCCTCGCGAATGTTTCGTCTTGTCGACGAGCGCCTCAACCGCGCGTTGCCAGGCGGGATCGGCGTTCACGGCCGTCAATAATTCCCGGTCGCCCTCAGCGAGCACTCCGGTCCAGCGCAGCGACTGCTGCTTTTCGACCACCACGATCTTCGCCGATCGCTCCCGTTCGGCAGGCAGCGTCACCCGCACCTCGGCCGAAAGGGGAACGGTCGTTACGGCCGGTTCTTCGACAGCGCCAAACACCGTCCAGCTCAAGAGCAGGCTGGCGCCGGTCGCCCAGCCCGGCCAAATCCACGGCAGGAAGTTGAGCAAGAGCATGACCGGCGCCCAGATCCGGCTGAGCCGACAGAAACCGGTGATCGCACTCTCCCCGGTCGCCAGCGTCCAGCGCTCGATCTCCATGTTCATGAAGAACTGCGTCAACACGCCCAGCATGCAGGCCCAGAAGAAGACGAACCCGCTCTTGTAGGTGATGTACGGCCAGAAGACGAACTCCCCCGACCCCAGCGACAAACCGGCGAGGATGACGCTCGGACCAACCAGCTTTGTCCAGTGCGGTGCTTCGGGCAGATCCCGATACCGAAGCGGCGGCAAGGTCTGATGCGGAATGACATCGTCGGGAACGAGCTCGTCGGGCATGGAGGAATGAGGGGTGAGGGAGAATGAAAAGGATTCAGGATTCGGCATTCAGGATTCGGGGAGTATCAGGGGTCGCCTATGCGAACGGCGTTCAGATCCCATTGCTGCGGTCGGTCTTCGACCAGCTTGCCCTCTTCATCCCCTGAATCCTGAATGCCGAATCCTGAATCCTCGTTCCCGATTATGGTCCGTTCGCCATCGGCCGCCAACGCGCCAACAAGATTCCGTTCGAGATTTCTTTTCCGATTTTTCGGCAATGGCAGGAGTCGCTTAAAACCTTCCTGTCCAGTGACTTAGAACGATCGTGCATGTTCGCTCTCGAAAAATGTCGATAAAAATGCGAAGATTGAGCGAACCTGCCACAAGGATTTGTCGTCTGAAGCGTAGTTCATAGTGTCTCGAGGCGGTTCGTTTCCGTCTTGGGGTGCAATGGGCAGGAAAGGCTCCCGTCGGGAGCCGGATGTCATGGCTGACATCCAGGTCTGATCCGTTTTTTGTGACTGCGACGATCGCAGGAGGTGTTCCGATGTTGTTAACCAGCCAAAACCGTAATTCGGTGTTCCAGGCTTCTTTCGCGAACGCTCGCGAAGTCGTTCTGGCGGCTGTCGTCGCACATCGTACGAGCGCCTCGAAACGTTATTCGGGGATGCGACGAACGCGTCGCCCCCTCGGTCTGTCAATGCGTCTGGACCCGCACGGGTCCGACCATCGACCGGGGAGAGGCGACCAGCAACCGCCGGCCGGTTGTGGGACGGGGCTAACGCTCCACCCGCGACTGTGGGCCAGTCTTGTGCTCAGCAAGATGGCCCGCGGCTAACTGCCGCCCGTGTTCGCAAGTTCGTCGCCTGAAAGTGGGATGTTGCCGGTTGGGCTGAATTGATTCAGCGCTCCGGACCATCCAGCCCGGTTTCTTCTGCCCGGTATTTCGCCGCTCATTATCGAGCGTCGGCCGGCGAAAGATTCCGAGCCTGCAGCCCGAAACACCCGGTTTCGACTGCCTCGTTCAGGCTCTCATCGCCAACAGTCACCGCGACGAAGGGATGCTCGTCGCTTCAGGACCGCCCGGGATCGTTGCCCAGTGAAGGCAGGCAGCCCCGGCCGGTGAAACGGTCTGACATGAATGACACTGAGCTCATCGAGCTGGTTCGCGGCGCGAAGGCGGGAGATCGCGCCGCATTCAACAAGCTGGTCGTTCGCACCGAGGCGATGGTCTTCGCCGTCGTCTTCCGGCGGCTGCGCAACCGGTCCGAAGCCCTGGAGGTGACGCAGGATGTCTACATCCAGGTGCTCCGCAAGCTCCCGCAGCTCCGCGACGAAGAGCGGTTCGAGGCGTGGGTCCGCAAGATCGCCGTCCGGCTGGCGATCAATCGGGCGGTTCGCCGGCCGCGGGAGGTGAATGGCGACGTGCCGGCCCTCGTGACGCTCAGCTCCGTGGGAGGGAACCCTCTCGAACGGATCGTGCAGAGCGAGAATGCGGCGTGCGTGCGTGACTGCATCGATCGGCTCCGCGACCTCGATCGTCGAACGCTTCATGCGTTCTATTTCGAAGGTCAGTCGCTGCAGGAGATGAGCGCGCAGTTCGACAGCCCGGTGGGCACGATCAAGCGCCGGCTGCACACCGCCCGCAATCGCCTCCGCGACAAGCTGAGCGATTTGCAGCTCGTCAGTTAGGAGATCGCAGCAGTGCTGGCCCCGCCTTTTCCCCCTTTCATCCAAGGGGGGAGAGGTATGGGCTGGTGCAGGCGTGTGAGCGTTCGTCGCGTCGACCAGCATGCTATCAATTGAACCCCCCGGCAGTCGGGTTCACCGGGCCCTCATTTGCCCGACTTTTCCGCGGCGAGATTCACACGCACGATCTCATTGTCATTGCGGGCGAACACGCTTTTCATCGCGAAGGCCGGGTGCGACCAGATTGTCATTCGTTCCAGCACCTTTCGCGTCGGCTCGACGAGCTTCGCCCGGCTCAGCTCCTTGTAGCCTTCGGGGGACAGGTTGGCGATGATCAGGTCCCCCTGCTCGTTGTGCAAAAAGAACCGGTCTTCATGGGGAATGATGAAGGCGTTCCACCACCGCCCCTCCCCTGTCGCCTCGAACGTTTCCCAGATCCGCTCGCCGGTGTTGGCGTCGAGACAGCGGAGCTGGCCGTAGCTGCACACGCCGTAAATGTACTTATCCGTCACCCACGGCGTGGACATGATCGAGTGCAGTCCATCGGTGCGAACTTCGCTGCTGCTCTTCCCCTGCCAGAGGATCTCGGGTGTTTTGCCGTCGAGCCCCAGGTCGATCATCGTCGAGCCGTTGTAGAACGATGTGAGGAAGAGCCGGTTTCCCTGCTGCCGCGGAGTGGGCACCGTCAAATCGGCCTTGATCTGCCATTTCTCGAACCAGATCGGCTCGCCGTTCATGGGATTGAGGGCGGTGACTGCGTGCGGGTGCCAGATGATGATCTGTTTCGTTCCCTGATAGGTGTACATCATCGGCGGACAGTAGCCCGGCTCGACGTGATTCAGCGAGCGCCAGTTTTCGTTGCCTGACTGGCGGTCGAGGCTCACGATCTGGGCTCCGTAGCGCGACCCCCCCGCCAGAATGATCACCTGGTTGCCGTCGACGAGCGGAGCCGCGACCATCCCCCACGAAGGAATTTTCGCGTTGTACTCCTGCACAAAATTCTTTTTCCACAGCACCGACCCCCGCTGGACGTCGAGGCAGTGCATGTCACCCATGGTCCCGATCGTATAGACGCGATCGCCGTCGACGGTCGGCGTGGCCCGCGGTCCCGCGGGATAATCGACGGTGTAATGCACCTGGTACTTGTGCTGCCAAAGCACTTTACCGCTGTCTGCGTCGAGACACAGCACGCGCTCGACCCCGTCGTCCTTAAGTCGGTCCATCACGTACACGCGTCCCCTGGCGACCGCCGGTCCGCCGTACCCCTCGCCGATGGGAGTCGACCAGACGCGCGAGAGCAATTCTTTCGTCGGCAGCCGCTGGACGATCCCCTTCTCGCGCCACACGATGTCGCGTTGCGGCCCCCCCCACTGCGGCCAGTCGTCGGCTTGCACGGCCGACGCGACGACCATCAGTGCCAGAATAGCGCCGCACGACAATGCAAGACCCGATCGACGAAGCCATGATCTGTAGACGCGCATTTTAGGACTCCTTTCGCGACAAATCGACTGACGTAGCGTGCAGCGGGCAGCGATCCGACTTTGGTGTCGGCTTCAGCCGACACAGAACATTATCTCGTGTGGACTGAAGTCCACACTACAAATTATCACGTGCGCTCACGTCTCTTCCGGTTCGATCCATTTTCTGACGAACGGAGGGTGGTGATGGCTCAGGCGATCGAGCAACGGACCGGCCGAGTCTGACGTCACCAGCAAATCGCGCTGCTCGGGACGAATGAAACCCTCGGCAATGGCATGATCGATGAATTGCACAAAGGGCTGGAAAAAATCAAGGACGTCGAGCAGCCCCAGCGGCTTGCGATGAATGCCGATTTGCCCCCAGGTGATCATCTCCAGCGTCTCTTCGAACGTGCCGTACCCGCCAGGGAGGGCGACGAATGCATCGGCCAGGCCTGCCATCATCGCCTTGCGGGCGTGCATGCTCTCCACAACATGCATTTCCGTTGCACCGACGTGCAGCAATTCTTTGGTGGCCAGCATCCGGGGGATGACGCCGATCACCTTCCCCCCTGCGGCGAGCACGGCATCGGCCAGCACCCCCATCAACCCGACTCGCCCGCCGCCGTAGACAAGATCCCAACCGCGCGCCACCAGCGCGCGACCCAGTTCATTCGCCCCCAAAGCGTAGCGTGGATCGCGTCCCGCGCTCGAGCCGCAAAAGACGCACACGCGATTGATGGAGTGATTTCCGGACGTTGCAGCCATGCGGCAAGCGTAGCTGGCGCGCGCCATCGAAACAAGCACCGCGACACGAGCCCGAATGTGGTCGGGTCTCTCCGAGTCCCGATTTCGCGATGAATCGCTTTGACGCGTGCATGCACGGGTGCCGGGGTCAAAGCGGCAAATCCATCGGTCGCGTCAAGGTAGTCCGTGGAATCGATCCGAATCGGCGGCAGGCAGGCAAAACCCGCGAGCGTGGCCCCGTGGTTGGCAACGGGGCCACGCTCGCGAGTTGGTTCCGGCCACCCCTTCGCTCCATCGAGTGGACTGCGCGCTGCGACACGTTATCTCCCGGCGCCGCTTTGACCCCGGCCCCCGGCGCGTCGCCCACTCTTCGTCCCCTGAATCCCGAATCCCGAATCCTGAATCCTGAATCCCACTCCTCCCACTTACGTCAAATTCTCTTCCAGATTTCGATCGCGGGACTCTGCGCCGGAAGAGGGTCGAGAAACGCCTGACGGAGTAGGAAACTGGTCCCAAACGGTGCATTTCCGGATCGTTTTTGTCAGGCCTCCGAAACCGAGAAGTTGTCAAAACCCGAGAGAAACGAGCGTTTTTTCCAGATTTGAACACGCAATTCCGACAGAGCTGGCCGTTTTATGCATCGTGAAAGTCGTGATTTTCGATCCGAACCGTCGTCGCTGTCGAGAGATACGCTGTGAATCTGGAAAGACCCATTATGCAGCGTGAAAATCGGAGTCGCCGATCCGAACCATTGCCACAGTCGAGGGATACGCCCAAGAACTGGAAATGCATAAGCGGCGCGTCGGGATCGATCACCGATTTTCCATCGGCGCGTCGACGCAAGTCGCGCTGGAAATGCTATGCCCAAGTCGGTTCTTCGTCCGCATGCCCCAGCCGAGAGACTTCCAGTGTGTCTCAGGCATCGCGCTCTTCGCGCCTTTGCCAGAGTCCGCGCGTTTCATCTGCGGGATCGTTGACTTGCCCGGCAAGCGCGATTCGCCCGGCTTCTTCGGCGCCCTGTTCGGAAAGGGCCATCGACCAGAGCTTCTCGAACTCGTCCTGGAATTCCGCATGCCGCCACGAAGTACGGGAATCTATCGCACCGTTTTGCCGCTCGCGGGGGAGCAAGCGGCCGTCGCGTTCGTGGCATGCCGCACAGGTTGTCATTATCCGCTCGGCTTCCGCCGGGGAACGACCGATCGCCGCCGCCGCTTCCTGACGGAGGCAGTCGCGGTCGTCCGTACTCGGAACGGCCGGCCGCGAACCCGGAACAAACGCGATTGCGGCGTAAGCTCCGAGAGCGATCAGGGCCGCGCTGCGCAGGAGGATGCCGGGCGATGGCAGGTAGCGATCGCGCGCGGGTGTTGTCTGGGCCGACAGTTGGGTCGCCGATTCGTGGGCGATCTCCAGCGCTTCCATCGCCGCGAAGGCCGGGG
>JAGVKR010000320.1 GCA_020050375.1 Planctomycetales bacterium | reverse complement strand
TCGACCGCTTGCGCGCGGGACGTACGACCCGCGGGCAAGCCCGCTTCCTAGAAGCAGTTTCCTTTACCTTGTTCAACATACAAGGGCGATAGCCCTGGGTTGTGGAGTCGGAATTCGCCGCAGCCCCAACGGGGTGAGATTCCGCGGGGCACGATGAGGGAATCTCGCCCCGTTGGGGCTCTCGATGTGTGTTGGCCGATTTCCCAGGGCTATCGCCGCTGGGCTATAGAATCTCGCCCCGTTCGGGGCTTGTCCGACGAATGTCTTGGTGCGAAATCCGCGATCACTATACGAATCTCGCACTCATCTATCGCGAACCTTCACCGTCCGTTTAGCACGTCATGCGGAATCGAACGGCTCAGGGAATCTTCCCGAGTGCGCGAAGCTTTTGGCGAATCGGCGAGTCGAGCGAAGCATTTCGCAACTGGTCGTATTCGCGCGCCTGTCGCTCGATCTCGGCGTCGATCGACGCCTGATTGTCGTAGTAATACGCCAGGGCGGCATGAACCTGGGCACGGCTGAGATAGCCATTGTGAGCATGAAAAATCTCTTCCGGCGTGAGTCGCGCCGCCGTATGGTCAAGCGCTACTTCAATAACCTTGACGTTCATGTCGTCGATCCATGCGACGCCCCGGGCGTCCAATCGAATGTGCGTATCCAAAACGGTCGTCATCGGTCACCTCGCAACGGAGAAATCGGCGCTCCTATGGTATTATCGCCGACAGGCCGCGGAAGTCATAGAGAAATCCTTTCAAGTACCGCGGATCTCCCCCCTGCGACTGAGTTCCCAGTATGAGCACAAGTCATCGGCACTTCCAACGCCATCCTTTCACAGGCGCTGCCCAATGGGCCATTCGAATAGGACTGCTTGCGGCATGTCCGCTGGTGGCCGTCAGCGACGACGAATCATCCGATCCCGTCAGCGAAGTCTACCGCAAACGCCTGCATCAAAGTCTCGATCCCGAGATCGCGCGCCTCTCTCAGGCGATCGAGAAAGCCCCCGACAACGTCGACCTCTACTCCCGCCGCGGCGATCAGTTGTTCTTTCGCGGCAAATTCGCCGAGGCGGTTGCCGACTTCGACAAGATGGTCGAGCTCAAGCCCGACGTCGAAACGTCGCACTGGCGGCGGGGGATCGCGTATTTCTACGCCAAGCGCTACAAGGACGCCGCCCGGCAGTTTGAAATTTATCACAGCTTCGACAACGTCGACCGCGAGAACGGGATCTGGCGTTACCTGTCGCAGGTCAAGGCGCTCGGCAAGGAGGAGGCGCGCCAGGGACTGCTCAAGTACGAGAAGGATGATCGCGAGCCGTTCCCCGACGTCTACCGCCTGTTCTCCGGCAAACTGACGGGCGAGCAGGTGCTCGAAAACATCGCCAGCGCGAAGATCACTCCCGAAGAACGCGCGAAGCGGAAGTTCTACGCCGAGCTATACGTCGGCCTCAACGACTTTGTCGACGGCAAAGCCGAATCGGCCGAGAAGCACCTCCGTGAGGCGGTCCGCAGCCGCTGGGGGGAAACCGCGGGGGGCGGACCCGGCTGGATGTGGCACGTCGGCCGAGTGCACTACGATCTGCTGCGCGGGGCGCGCGAGAAGAAGGAGAAGCCGTGAACGGGGAATGTCGAATGTCGAAGCGGGGAAATGTCGAATGAAACCTGAATGACCGAAATCCGAAAGGCATACTTTTGGATTTTTTCGATTTGGATTTCCTTCGTCATTCGACTTTCACGTCGCAACGACGATCGCGGAAATCTCATCCATGTTGAACGGTCCCTCTTCGGCAAACCGGCGGGGGTTGTCGGGATCGGCGCAGAGCAGCGTGAGCGTTCCCTGCTGGCTTTGCCGCGCGTCGGGATAGCCGGTGAGCGTTCGTCCGTCGAGCAGCGTCACCTTCAATTGGCGGGCTTCGTCGATCGCCTGCAGGTCGGCGTTCACCAGATCGGGGAACCGGCACCAGGCCCAGAACCAGAGGGTTTTCTCGGTGTCGACTTTGCCGGCGATGTCGGGCCAGGCCTGTTCGGCCAGGCGCAGGTCTTTGTGCGTGGCCTTCATGCACCACGGCTTGAGGTCGGTTTCGATCCAGGCTTTGCGTGAGGCGACGAGCTCGGCGAACGTTTGCATGAATCCAGAATCGGGCACAGCACGAGGATCGTCAAGTCACCGCAGGCCCGCCATTGCAACCTGAAGCGTTAGCGAGATAGTGCGGGAGCGCCCCCACGCGTTCCCTCGCTGACGCTTCGGGTCAGGATGTTTCTTGCCCCCGATCTCGCGAATCGCAAAATCGCAAAAAGGAGGCTCAAAAAGGAGACGCAAAAATCGCTCTTGCCACGTTTCGAGGGCGGAAGTAGACTCCGCCCCCTCTCAATTTCCCATTCGCGACAATTCAATCGCCTGTTTGCCCTGTCAGGAGCATGAGCCATGGAATGGCTTTGCAATGCCCGGCTGGCGCGCGTGGCCGTGGCCATGATGGCCCTGGTGACGATCGCCGGCTGTCCGGAGCTCAACCAGTGGTCCGGACCATCGCAGGATCCATTCTTCTCCGTCCCCGACCCGCCCCCCGCAAGCTGGGGTGCCGAGGGAGGCGAACGACTGGATGATCCTTCGTTGCCCGACGAAACGTCAGGCGACTGATCCGGGAATTTCCCCGGCGCAGAGAACCCGCGCCGCGGGCGCATCGCACGCGGCAGCACAGTGCCGCTCGAGTGTCAGCGACGTCCGATCAAAAACCGGGGAACTCTCGGACCAGGCTCGTCGAGCGCTTGCACGAGCTTTGAGAACCGGATCGCCTGTGTTCCGTTCGATGCCCTCCGCCATCGGTCGACCAGCAGCCAGGGCATCGCGGGCGACACCAGGCTGAATGATAAAACGAGTGGCTTCGGCGGCCGTCCGCATTGGCCGGCGTCGGATCCGGTCCGAGAGTTACCCCTTGGTTCTGAGATTCGATCTGAAACGACGAAATGCTCGATAACGACCGTCACGCGCGCAGACCGCGAGCGCAATTGGACCCGGGATGAATGCCTCTGATTTTGATCGTCAATGGCGCCCAGGCGTCATCGAACGTCGATGCAGAGACTTTTGACTACGCTCCGCCCCGTAAGAAATGCAGCCTGTCAACTGCGATTGGAATGCACAAGAACCGAACAAAACCGGCGTCGCACAACAACCGCATGACGCGCTTCACCACCTGGTTTCGATTCGCGGTGAAGATGTGAGCGACGTGAGGTCATAGAGTAGCCGTTGCGGGCAAAGTGTCAACCAAAAAATATTCAAATTCTTTTCACGCAGCGCACACGGGGATCACACAAGCGTTCCTTTCGATGAAGGCACTCCCGTTTGACGCGGATCGCGCGCCACGGCTTCGCGCAGCGCACGCGCCGTCGATTTGAAAAGCGCTTCGGAAATGTGATGACTGTTGCTGCCGTGGTGCAGCACGAGGTGCAGGTTCAAGAGCGCATTGGCCGCGATCGCCTGCCAGAACGTGTCGATCAGCTCGACGTCGAAGTCGCCGATCTTCTCTGTCGGAAACTCGACGCGATACACGAACCACATCCGTCCGCTCAGATCGAGCGCCGACGTGACGAGCGTCTCTTCCATCGGCAGCGTCTTGCTGCCGTAGCGAACGATTCCCTGCTTGTCGCCGAGCGCTTCGGCGAGGGCCTTGCCCAGGCAAATCCCGACGTCCTCCACGGTGTGGTGAAAATCGACGTGCAGGTCGCCGCGCGCGACGACTTTCAGATCGAACAGCCCGTGCTTGGCCAGGAGCGTGAGCATGTGGTCGAAAAAACCGACCCCCGTGCTGATTTCCGCGGCTCCCGTGCCGTCGAGGTTGAGCGTCAGTTGAATGTCGGTTTCCGCGGTTTGGCGGCTGATTGTGGCGGTGCGTGGCATGCGGCTTCTCGAAAGGGTGGTTCGTAGATCGCGAATGACTTCAGACGATTTCCCGCAGCGCGGCCAGCAGCGCGTCGATCTCGGCGTCGGTCCCGACGCTGATTCGCAGCCCGGTCAATAGGCCCTCCGGCGCGTAGGGCACGTCGGGGAATCGCATGAATCGTACCAGAATCCGCCGCTGCTTGAGCGTCTCGTACAGGTCTTTGTGCGGCCGCGCGGGATGCGTGCACCAGACAAAGTTGGACTGGCTGGGAACGACGGCAAACCCCAGTTGCGTG
>JAGVKR010000703.1 GCA_020050375.1 Planctomycetales bacterium | reverse complement strand
GCCATTCTCAACCACCCCTACAGCGACGCCATGAAACGCCGCTTCCGCAAAGCCGAGCAGGAAGCCCGCGAGGCCCACCGCGGAATCTGGGGCGAGCCGTTTTTGAAGCGGCGTTGAATCGCTCGACGCAAGCGAGCGGCGGGGTTCATCCCCGCCGTCCCGGGGATGTCGATACGGATAGCCCCAGCACGTTGCGCATCCCTTCCCACGGCTGAATGTACGTCAGAAACGGCAGGCCATCGACGGTCGCTTCGCGGCGACGGGTCACGCCGTCGACGGCGGGGCCATTGGCGATCATCTCTTCCAGCACGTGCCGCTGTTGATCGGCCGTGAATGGTCGCAGCAGTTCGGCCTGGCCGCGCAGATGCAATACGGCCGCCGCCATTGCGTACGCGCCCCAGTTGCTCGTGCCGGCGACGATGTTCCAGTCGCACGGAATGCGGCATGGGACGCGACCCGACTGCTCGCCCGACAAGCGGCGCTCCAATTCTTCCCAGGGAACGGCTCCCATCCCGATCTCGTTCGCGCCGTCGCCGATGCCGATCGTCTTCGCGCCGGGAAACAATCGCTGCGACTCTTCGAACAGGCGATGCATCTCCCCCGAGTATCCGTCGATCACCTCGCCGCGCATGTTGTGGCAATGATCGCGACACTGCGGCGCGACTTTCGCTTCGAACGCTTCGCGCGGCGGCGGACCCAATCGCGGCTGCCGCAGGAACGATTCGAGCGTGTGACTGGGGCCCACCCGCTCGACGGCGATCAGATGCGAAATCGATGACGGGATGCGGGAGGTTCCCGCTGAAACAGGCTTGTCGGCTTGAGGCCATTCGATAACGCGATCGCGCGGGAATTCGGTGGCATCGGCCGCGGCGCGGACGGCGCCGATGCAATAGCCGTCGCTGACGACGATCGTCTCGATCCCCGCCAGACGCAGGGCCTGAGCCAGGAGCAGCGAAGCGGGGGGACCATCGGTCTCGGCGGCCGGCGGGTCGCCGCGTGGGATGTAGAAGCCGGTCACAATCGCGACCGAGTGGCCGAACTCGGCCAGATGGGCCGCTGCCGCTGCGAGGTGCCCCGGGCAAAGGGGACCGAATCGCGGCTCGCTGCCGATCAACCCCCGCTGCGCAGGATCGCGGCGAATGAAGGCGTCAAATTGCTCGAGCATGGGATCAGTCATAAAACGTCGCTGTCTCTCTGTCTCTCTGTCTCTCTGTCTCAAAAAAATCGGGACGCTGGCGCCTTGCAGCGCTTCAGGGGGCTGACGCCCCCCGCTCGCCGGAAGCGATCCCTTTCCAGCGCGTTTTCGTGCTGGCCTTTCGAAAGATCAGAAAGTACGAGTGATTCTTCCGCGCGTGGACCTGTCGGATGACGCGGCTGACTCCCGGGCGGTTGTTTCGCAGCAGGACAAACAGGTCTTCGACGATGAACCCTTTGGCGCCGAGGGCATTGATCAGCTCGACGTGCGTCAGTCGCTGTTGATTGGCGCACACTTCGTCGGCACATTTCACAATGTAGATGCCGTTCTCCTTCAGCACGCGACGGGCTTCGTCAGCGGCGCCGAAATACAAATCCAGCACCGCTTCGTGATACTTCGGCCCCGATTCGCTCTCGGCGACGTTGTTGCGGTAATAGCTCTCGTAGTTCTGATGTCCAACGTGAGCCGTCCCCCCCGGCGTGTGCATGTAGGGGGGATCGAAGACGACGGCGTCGAGTTGACCTGAACGGTAGGGGAGCTTCCGACAATCGACTCCGTCTTTCAGATCGGAGGGGAGCAGGCGGTAGACTTCTTGCGGAACGCGCTTCCAGAATACGCCGCGACCATACGTCACGTCGGCGACAACCGAGCCGGGGGCCACGTAGAGAGCGAGGATCTTCGGAAACAGCCCATCGTTGGTCCCCTGCTGCGCCGAGAGGACCAATTCGTTGGTGGCTCGCCCGCGCGGCGAGCGACGAGTCGACTTCTTGACGCGCGTTATCGCCACAGCCATTCAGGACTCCCATCGTAATCGACGTCGAGACGCAACCGCAGCGGTCGGCGCCGCCACGGTTGCGACGTAGACAGCAGTCTACTGCTGAGCGCCGTGGAAATGAAGAACGTCGGGAGATCGGCGAGTGCGTTCGTGGAACGTCGTCTGCGGGAGCTGCGTCCCTGATGAATCGAGCGAGGGGAATTGCGGATACGCCAGATGCCGCTGATGAAACGGATACGGATCTGGGGAAGACCAAGATCCGAAGAGGGCTTGTGCAATCAGGGGCCGGTGGCCGGACGACATGAAATTTGGGGGAATGCCTAAATCGCCGTTCCGTATCTGCTGTATCCGCGGCATCGAGCGTATCCGCAGTTTCTTTCGTCCGATCGATCATTGATGCGGCCCATGAACCTCAGAGCCTTGATCCATATTCCCATTGCTGGGAAGGGCAAAATGGGGGCTTCCAGAATCTGAGAAATCCCCACTGGCGTAAGCATTAACGGTTGTCAGTTGCCGGAGGGAATGCCACAATCCCTACGAAGCGCGCCCCGGTCGAGCCGCTGTTGTGCGCCCTTGCGCGACACTTCTCCCCGCTTCCGCGGGTGTTCAGGTGACGGGACTATGTCTGACGAAACCAAGGGTGGTGCTCCAAAAAAACTGAGCACCAAAGATATTC
>JAGVKR010000767.1 GCA_020050375.1 Planctomycetales bacterium | reverse complement strand
GTCTCGCCGCAAGGTATCGCCGAGCGGGCGTATTGAGGTAAGCTTGGGTCGATCCGAACTCGATTGCCCCCTGAACGCTGAATATCGCCGAGCTTGTCCTCTTCGCGCGCCCGTCAGTCAAAAACGCCGCTATGCTTTCCAGAGGCCCCGGCCGAGGTC
The DNA here is from genome assembly GCA_020050375.1 of Planctomycetales bacterium. Lineage (GTDB taxonomy): Bacteria > Planctomycetota > Planctomycetia > Planctomycetales > Planctomycetaceae > SIAF01. Next base: position 2,726 of record JAGVKR010000767.1, on the reverse strand, counting down.
CGCGGGCCGTTTCGCCCGATCCCCACGAATCTGCCCGGCCTCGATCCGAATCTTGAGATCCATGACCAGTCTCTCAGGCCGTGGGCCGTCTGCACCGGCCGCGCGATTGCTTCTCTCGTGTGACGGAGTGCGGCAATGATTCCCGGCGCGCGCCAGTTCTGTAGGGTTCGGCCTCAGTGCCGAACCGCGAGCGTCTCGGGACGATCATTCTGAGCGATAACGCTCTCACTGACTCGCGGATCGCCACTGAGGGCGTTTCCTACAGAAGCTGGCCCAGGGGTGCGTCGTTACCCAATTCGTTCAAAAAGGCAAAACACGAAATCGGGTCGGTGTCACCTTTTTTTGAGTTTTGTTTTTCGAGCTTCCCTCGTCATTTGATTTTCGACATTCGTCATTCCCTCCGCTGTCTCTGCACTTCGAACAAAAACACGGCTGCCGCCGCGGCTGCGTTCAGCGAATCGACGTTCGCCGACAGAGAAATGCGGGCCAGCGTGTCACAGTTCTTGAGCAATTCGGCGCTGATCCCGGTCCCTTCATTGCCGAGAACGAGCGCCACGCCGCCGCAGAAATCGCAGGCGGTCAACTCCTGCGGAGCCTTCTCGCTCGCTCCGACGACCTGAATCTGGCGCGCCCGCAGCGTCTGCGCCAGGGCGGAAAGATCATCGACCTGCGCGATCCGCACGCGATTGATCGCCCCAGCGGAACTGCGGGCCACAAGGCTCGTGACCGGCACTTGCCCGCGGTTCCCGATGAACACCCCGTGGACGCCGAATGCCGCTGCCGACCGGAGCATCGCGCCAAAGTTGTAGGGATCCTGAATCGAATCGAGCACGAGAAACAACGATCGCTCGAATGCTTCGACCAGCAGGTCTTCTCCCGTGAGAAACGGATAGGGAGCCATTTTCGCCAAATAGCCCTGATGCTCGGCCGTCCGTGCCCATCGCTGCAATTCGTCGCGAGTCGAGAGATTCAGCTTTACGGCATTCGCTTTTGCGACATGCCGCGCCTCGGCAAGCTGGTCGGCCGGAAGATCGTCGGCCAGGTGCAATTCGAGGATCGGCCAGCGCCCCGCCAGCAGCGTCTCGCGGACGAGATTCCGCCCCCACAACCAGCACCGCTGATGGTTGCCGAGCAACTTTCGCTTTCCCTTCGCCCGCCGCGATCGCTCGACCATAATTGGCATTCGCAAATGACAAGGCTCGAAACTCAAATGTCCCTAATGAAATCCGAAGGACAAATGTCTAGGGAAAGCCAAAACTCAATAACCAAAACGCGCCGATGGCTTTTTGGGTTTTCGGATTTCGGATTTCGGATTTCATTAGACATTTGTCTTTCGGATTTAGTCATTGGTTAGACATTTGAATTTCGTCATTCGGATTTCCGCCAATCACTTCTTCTTCACCACCGGCTGATGCGCCGCCTTGCCTGCTTTCCAGATGTCCACCGCCACAGTGTTGGCCTGTTTTTTACCCGGCGTGCTCCGCCCTTCGGTAACGTATTTTTCCAGCAGCATCGTCAGTCGCGATACGACTTCCGGGGCTCGATCCTGAACGTTCTGCTTTTCGCCAATGTCCGATTTCAAATCGAAGAGCTGCACCAACGGTAACGAGCTGGCGTCGTCGATCCCCGGACGGGGCGCCGTCCAGCCTCCCGATCCGGGACAGAGCGCGAGTTTCCAGTTGCCGTCGCGGATCGCGAACGAGCCGTTGACCGAATGATTCACGATCGCCGAACGCGGCGACTCGTTCGATCGCTGCTCAAGCGTCGCCAGGAAGCTCACGCTATCCTCGCCTGCCGTCGGTGGAAGTGCAGCGCCGAGCAAATCGGAACACGTCGCAATCAAATCGGTGAGGCAGACGAGCCGCGCGCTCTGAGTGCCGGCCTTCACTTTCGCCGGCCAGCGGACGATGAAGGGCACGCGGTGCCCCCCTTCGTAGATGTCGGCCTTGTTTCCGCGGAAGACATAGTTCGGATTGTGGCCCTTCGGGAGCAACTCATCGAATTTCGCCTGCGGGGAGCAACCGTTGTCGCTGGTCACGATGAAGAGCGTGTTCTCGGCCAGCCCATGCCGGTCGATCGCCTCCGCGACGCGGCCGATGCCGTCGTCGGTCTGCATCACGAAGTCGGCATACGGATTGAGCCCGCTCTTCCCCTGCCACTCGGGCTTTGTCGAAATCGGCGTGTGCGGCGATGCGAGGGGCAAGTAGAGGAAAAACGGCATCCCATCGCGGGCTGCCGCAGCGCGATGCTCGACGTATTCGACCGCTTTGCGCGTCAGCGTCGGCAGGACATCGGCCGTTTCGAAATCGGGAGCCGCCGGTCCGTCGCGCGTGTACGTCCCTTCCCGGTCCGGCATGAACGCGAACCGCTTTTCGACGGTCGGGAGAACTGAGCAGCGATCGTTCGCAATGAACGTATACGGCACCATGTCCAGCGAGCCGCTGATCCCGAAATATTCGTCGAATCCGACGGAGTTCGGGCCATTCGCGATCCGCTGCCCAAAATCGACATTGTGGACCTGCTCCTTCGTTTCGATCGAAAGCTCCGCGACCTCTTTGCCGGGGAGTTTGACCCAGTCCATCCCCAGATGCCATTTGCCGAAACACGCGGTGTGATAACCTTGCTGTTTGAGAAAGCCGGCAACCGTCAGGCGTTCCGGCTCAATCAACCGCGGACTGAGCCCCCCCAGCACCCCCTGCTGCAACCGCGACCGCCAGGCGTAGCGG
>JAGVKR010000449.1 GCA_020050375.1 Planctomycetales bacterium | reverse complement strand
GGCGTCGGTTTCGGGTGCCGGGAGCTGATCCGACAACGGCGATCGCTTGGCGAACTGGCGGGCGTTCCGACGGCGGATGTTGCGGGCCGTCCACGTTGCCACGCGGTGAAGCCACGGGCCGATCGTGGGGAACGCGGTGAGCCGGCACCCGCGCCGCACCAACACGAGGAACACGGCCTGAAAGGCGTCTTCGGCGTCGGTCACATCCGGCAACGCCCGGCGGCACACGCGCCGCCAGATCGTCTGCCGGCGATTCATGCGCCGGCGACGTCAGGCTGCGCTGAGCGTTGATCGATTCGCTCATACCGGGAGTCCTTTCCCTGGCGAGCTGCGCGGAAACGGCCGTCAGCCGATGCGCGAGTTCAGGGCGTTGGCCAGCTTATCCTTCGGTGTGACACCGACGAACTTGTCCACGATCTGGCCTCCCTTGAACAACAGCAACGCCGGAATCGCGCTGATTCCGTACTCCATTGCCGTGTTCTGATTGTCGTCGGTGTTGACCTTGCCGATCCGCACCTTGCCCTCGAATTCGGTCGCCAACGCATCGATCGTGGGGGCGATCATCTTGCAGGGACCGCACCACGGCGCCCAAAAATCAACCAGCACCGGTTGAGCGCTGTCGAGGACTTCGGTCTTGAAGTTGGCGTCTGTAAACGTCTGGACGTTGCCTGCCATGACTCGGCTTTCTGATCTTGCAGACCGGAAACGGATAGCGGGATTTGCCGTGCTCTATATGGCACCAATGATACCGGCGAGCCGGCAGTGTAGCGGACCGGGCGTTTTCCCGGAAGTCCGCCCCGCGCGTGCCGAATTATACGAAACCCCTTCATCCTGTCAACGGGCGATCGCCGGGCGATGGATCGCAACCCGAATGGCAGCAATATGATGCATCGTGCCCAAGCGACTATCCGAAGTCAGGCTTTCCGGACAAGGAAAAGAGAACCACTTCTTCGCCGGTCACGGTGCTGATGTCGTGGTGCATGCTGAGCGCCTTCACGCTGGCGACTTCGTGGACCAGCGAGTCCAGCATCGGACGCGCCAATTCCAGCAGTTGCTTCCGAAATTGCTTGATGAGATCTCTGCCTTTTTCAGGCGACAACGATTTGGCGAGCTTTCGCTCGGCGGGAGTTAAGACGCCGAAAATGCGGACCACCAGAAGGTCTTTCATGAAGTGGGCGTGAATCCGCTCCGAGCTCCATCCCAGATATTCCTCTTGAAAGCGAACGATCACATCGCAGATGGCGGCTTCGCTCTCGGCTTGGGTCAAAGTTTTGGAATTCCGCTCGTGCCTGATTCGTCGGGCTTCGTCGATCGGCAAACGTCCGTCGGCTCGCAGACCCGTGCGTGCTTTGGCCCGTTTTGGCGATTGGCCCGCATCCGAGACGACGACACTGGCCAGGACCGCTTTGACTTCCGCCAGAGCAACGGGCTTGAAGAAAACGGCATCGACCCCGGCCTTCATTGCCGAGGATTTCAGCTCCTCATCTTTCTGACCGGTGATGGCCACGATTTTCGTTCGAACGAATGCCGGAATCCGGCGAAGGCGCATCACGAGACCACAACCATCCATGTCAGGCATGACCAGATCGACGAGCATCAGATCCGGGCGAAATGCGGTCGCAACTTCCAGGGCCTGCGCCCCCCCATAGGTCACGTGGACCTGGTTGCCGAGCTCTTCAACCAGCAGTCCCAAGGCGTGAGCACCGTCTCGGTTGTCATCCACGACGAGAACCCGAAGAGTCTTATCGGTTGTCGGCATCAGCTTCTCTCCTTTCTCCAGCCCACGGCTTTGGTCATGCCGAAATCGCAAGTCCTCATCGCCGCGCCGAACGTCAAGTCGCCTTTTTCGAGACGCTCGCTAAGATTTCCTGCACCTTCTCGAACCGGGCGGGCTTGATCAAGTAGTGGTCGAAGCCGGCTGCCTGCGAACGCAGCCGGTCAGACTCCTTTCCGTAACCCGTCATCGCGACCAGCACGACGTTCTGAAGCAGCGGCTCGAGACGCATCCGCCTCGCCACCTCAAAGCCGTCGAGTCCCGGCAAGCCGACGTCCAGCAGGGCCACGTCGGGCCGATAATCGAGGCCCGCTTCCAGCGCGGCCGGGCCGTCGTGCGCCGTCCGAACGTCATGTCCTGACTCCCTCAGAAGCATTTCCAGGCTTCCAGCCGTATCGACGTTGTCATCGACCACCAGCACCCGCAAGGCGGGGCTGGCCGGCTGGATCTTTTCAGCGGGAGGTGGCGGCGACCGCGGTTCGGGAGTCAGCAGCACCGGCAGTCGCACGACGAACTCGCTGCCTTGCCCGACGGCGCTCTGTGCGGCGACATTCCCGCCGTGCATTTCCACAATCCGCTGCACCAGTGAAAGCCCGATGCCCAACCCCCCTTGCGAGCGCGCCAATGACCGTTCGGATTGCGTGAACAAGTCGAAGATGCGCGCGAGCCCGGGCGCGCCCATGCCGTGGCCCGAGTCGACTACGCGCGCGGTCACGGTCGCCGGTCCGCCTTCGACACTCACCACGATGAGGCCTCCGG
>JAGVKR010000594.1 GCA_020050375.1 Planctomycetales bacterium | reverse complement strand
GAGAGCATCCGCGAGGAGCTGTTCCAGCGCTCGCGCATCCACGCCTCGCGCATCTCCAAGGAGAACCAGGACACCTACACCAGCACCGGCCACAACATGTCCGCCGGGCGATCGATGCTGATGGTCGAGACCGACCCGCCCAAGGCGGCGCCCGGCGAGCCTGTGACGCTACGACTGATGATTCATGCCGCTGGCGGCAACGCGGTTCGCAAGTTCGAGCCGATCCACGAGAAGCTCGTCCACCTGATCATCGTCCGCGAGGGGCTCGACCAGTTCGCCTATTTGCACCCGACGCTGAACGACGACGGGAACATGACCGTGGAATACACGTTCCCTGTCGCCGGCAGATATCACCTGTTCGCCGATCACAAACCGGCGGGAGAGAAACAGGCCCTGGCGGTGGCGAAGCTCGTCATCGCCGGTGACGCGGCACCTGCCGAACCGCTCGCGCCGAACGCCCCCGGCAAAATCGTCGCCGATCAACTCCACGCCGAAGTCGCCATCGCCGACGCGAAATCGGGCAAGGAGACGAAGATTGTCTTCACCCTGCACGACGAGCAGGAGGCACCGATCGCCGATTTGCAGCCTTACCTCGGCGCGATGGGACACCTGGTGATCATCAGCGCCGATGCCGGGGAATACGTCCATGCCCACCCGGCCGAAAGTTCGACGAACGCCGCGACGGAAGGCCGCGTCGAATTCGAAGCCCACTTCGCGAAACCGGGAATCTACAAAGCCTGGGGCCAGTTCCAGCGCGACGGAAAGATTCTGACCGTTCCATTCGTGCTCAAGGTCGACTGACGGATCAGGCGGCGGATTCGTCCGAGATCAATTTCAAAAACTCCGCCTCGGTCAGCACCGGCACCCCCAGTTGCTGCGCCTTGTCGAGCTTGCTGCCGGCGTTCTCGCCGGCGACGACGTAATCGGTTTTCTTCGAGACGCTGCCGGCTGGTTTTCCACCGTGCTCGTGAATCAGCTCCTGAATCTGCTCGCGGGTGAACTGTGTCAGCGTGCCGGTGACGACGAGCGTCTTGCCGACGAGCTTGCCGGTCGGCTGTTTTCGGGCGACCGGCTCGCCGAAGTTCAGCCCCAGCTCGCGCAGCTCGGCAACGATCCTCCGGCCGATGTCCGAGGCGAAATACGCATGCACCGACGTCGCAATCACCGGCCCGATCTCGTCAACGTCCGAGAGCTGCTCAGGGGTCTGCGCGAGAATCTCATCGAGCGTCCCGAAGTGATCGGCGAGAATCTGCGCCGTCCGCGTGCCGACGTGGCGGATGTTGAGCCCCGTCAGCAACCGCCAGAGCGGTCGCGCCTTCGACGCGGCGATCCCTTCCAGCAGATTGTCGACCGATTTCTCTCCCATTCGTTCGAGGTTGATCAATTCGTCGCGCCGGCCCTGCAGTCGATAGATGTCGGCGAAACTTTGGACCAGCCCCTGCTCGACCAGTTGCTCGATCAGCTTGATTCCCAGCCCTTCGATGTCCATCGCCGCCCGCGACGCGAAAAACCGCACGCTCTCGCGCAGTTGCGCGGGGCAGCTCGGGTTCGGGCAACGGATGTAGACGCCCCCCTCATCTTTGACGACCGGCGTTCTGCATTCGGGGCACGATTCGGGAAAATGGAACTCGCGCTCGCTGCCGTCGCGACGATGTTCTTCGACGCGGACGACGTGCGGAATGATCTTGCCTGCCTTTTCGACCACTGCCCAGTCGCCGATTTTCACCCCCAGGCGTTTGAGCTCGTCGTCGTTGTGCAAGCTGGCCCGCGACACGGTTGTCCCCGCGATCTCGACCGGCTTCAGGTGGGCCACCGGGTTGAGCGATCCCGTCTTGCCGACGTGGACGTCGATGTTCTCGATCTGCGTGACCGCTTCGTAGCGCTCGAACTTGTAGGCGATCACCCACCGCGGAAACTTCGATGTGGCGCCCGCCTGCAATCGCTGGGCGAAACTGTTGACCTTGAGCACGAACCCGTCGACCTCGAAATCGAGCTCGTGCATCTGCTCCATCAGTCCCTGGCAGTACGCCAGCGCCGCGTCGATGTCGGCAAAGACCTGCACCTTCGGGGTGACCGGAATGCCTCGCTCGGCGATCGCCGTCAGAAACTGCCGGTGCGACTCGTAATCGACCCCCTCGACAACCCCCGCGCTGTGCGCGAAGAATCGCACACGCCGCGCCGCGCACTCTTTGGGATCGAGCAGCTTGAGGGCTCCGGCGGTGGCATTTCGCGGATTGGCGAACGGCGGATCGCCGGCGGCCACCTGCCGGGCACGCAGGTGCGCAAAGTCGGAATTCGAGATGAAAGCTTCGCCCCGCACCTCCAGCCGCGCGGGGGGCTTCTTCCCGCGCAATTTGAGCGGAACCCCCAGCAGCGTGCGGGCATTGTGCGTAATGTCGTCTCCCTGCCGTCCATCCCCCCGCGTCACGGCCTGCACCAGCACACCCGCTTCGTACACGAGCGCGACGGCGACGCCGTCCACTTTGAACTCGACGACGTATTCGACCCGAGCCTCCGGGTCGAGCAGCTTTCGCAGCCGCACGTCGAACTCGCGAACTCCCGCCTCGTCGTACACGTTGTCGATCGACAGCATCGGGGCGCGGTGGACAACCGACGCGAAGCCTTCGACCGGCTCGCCGCCGACTTTATGCGTCGGGCTGTCGGGCGAATCGAACTCGGGATGTTCGCGTTCGAGCTCCTCAAGCTGTTTGAGCAGGCGGTCGAACTCCAGGTCCGAAATCTCCGGCCGCGCCTCGACATAGTACAAGTGATTGTGGCGGTTGATCTCCTCGCGGAGCCGCTCAATCTCCGCCTGGATGCGCTTGCTCATGGAGACTTTCGGAATGTCGGGGCTGCCCGGCCGGATCCGGCGGCGCTCCCAGTGTTTGCCGACGATCGACAACCAGGGCCAAAAACCCGGCCAGCAGAATTCCAGCGACTTCCACTCCCAAAAGCCAGCCCACAATTCGGTCGAGAAGCTGTGCGATCGGGGCGCGCGGATCGCCGAACAGCGTTGCCGCGAACAGCGCCAGCATCGTGACGATGAACAGAAAGCTGAACACGACGGTCAATGGAAAAAACAGATTGCGCGAATGGACGGGATCGGGCATGGGGATAACGTAACTGATTTAGATTCGCTCGGCACGATCCGCGGCAGGAGGGCCCTCGCGTGTGGAGTGGGGCGGGTTCGCGTAGGGGCAGTGGACGGCGACGAAGTCGAAATGTTCAGGCTAAGCCCAATACCGTTCATCTTTTCATAAGTCACAGCCTCCCGGTAACTTGTGTTTGGTCAAAAACCAAATACCAAGGAGGCTGTGACGATGGCAGAGCAAGGATGCTCGACGTTGCCGACCAATAAAGATGGTCGCATTTTGGATCGGCTGGCGGGACTGGAGGAGGTTATCTCTCCAGAGCAAATTCGACAAGTGCTGCTCGACACCGGACGCGTCAACGGTCGAGCTTGTCCGTTGACGCAGGAAGTCATGTTGTGGGTTGTGCTTGCCATGGGACTCCTGACGCACATTCAAAAGACGCACCAGGATCCGCGTCGCGCCGAGAAGCCCGCTCAACTGCGGAGCGAGACGCCCGAAGGAGTCAAGCAGGAGTTGCACGCCTTATCGCTGGGACACTTCGTCGTGCGTTCGCTGATGTTCGAGGCGGCGAAAAAGGAGCACCTGGACGTCGACCGCCTGTCGTTCACGGGATGCTTTCGCATCCTGCAATGCCGTCTCCCCGAATGCGACAGCCGCACGCCGGCATCGCTGACGCAATGGCACGAAGGCGTGCTGGCGGAAATGCTTCAAGAAAATACCGGCCACCGACGCGACCGCATCAATCCGCGCGTCATCAAAAGGAAGATGTCCAAGTGGCCCAAGAAACGCTCCCGGCACCGACACCCTCCTGCTTTGCGCAAACGCTTTGAGGATTGCGTAGTTATGAAAACATGAACGGCATTGCGGCTAACCGTCGCCTCATCTCCGGAGTCAATTTCGATGGCCCTGCGGAACGAATTGGCATCCTTGCTCTCCTGTTCGAGTTATGGCGACCTCCGTCGCCGAATTCCCGCACACAGTCTTACCATATGCCCCGCCAGCGCGCAAAGTGCGTCGTGCGCCCTCCGTTTTTGCACAATTTTTGCACCCTTGACATCGGGTGACATCGGGGCTAGCATTTGACACGCTGCATGAGGGCTCGTGGCTGCGTTCCCTGGGAAACTGCCGGTGCAGTCAGTGCGATCAAGCGAGCGGCTTGAAGCCGGTATTTTTCGCACGCAGCGACTGAGTTGCGTGTGAAGGCTCGTCTGTGTTCCGCCTCCGCTTTGCCGTGAGTTGCCTGAAGGGTCGCTGCGATGGTTAATCCAGGCCAGACGGGAAAAAACAATCCCCGCTTCCTTCGTGGTTGGATTCCTCCAGTTTTGATCGCGGCCGGCGTCTTTGCCTGCTGCGCGAGTTGGAGTCTTTGGTGCTTCGGTGGCATTGAGTACGGGATCCACTATCTGCGTGGCGAAAAGATTGTGGTTCTCTCTCCTGTGGTCGATTTGGGTGCCATTCTGTGGTCGATTTGGGAGCCATTCCTGCCGGGCAAACCGCCCGTGCGGATTTTGCCATCAAAAACTTGACTCGGAACTCGGTCACAGTCTACGGCGCGAAGGCGGATTGTGGCTGCGTCACACCGATCGGTCTGCCGATGACGATTGGTCCCTTTGTGGAAGAGAGTTTGCAGCTAAACATCACGCCGAGTAAATCGATTCGCGGGCAGAGTTTCTTGCAACAGGCGTCTTTGCTCTTGAGTGTGGATCATCCCCAGGTGATTCTGACGATCCAGGGGACCGTGTAACCGTTCACACCCCGGGGAGCAGTGAGGGGGCGGGTTGGCCGGCGTAGTGGGCTTCGATGGCGGCGGTGAGGTACTCGAAGCTGTTGCGAGATTG
>JAGVKR010000482.1 GCA_020050375.1 Planctomycetales bacterium | reverse complement strand
GGGGGCTTCGAGCGCCGAGCCGGGCATCTACGGGATGGAGCTGCAACTCCGGCGAATGTTGCGATTGCCGGCCAATGATGGCCGAATCATCCGACCGAGCGACGAGCCGGGGGTGGCCGACTTCGTCCCCGATTGGCACGCCTGTCTTGCCTAAGCGCTGACTCGGCGGGAAGAAGTTCGCAAGCAGAAGTGGAACATCAAGAGCACCGAGCTCCAGCTCGCAGCGGCGAAGAATCTGGCCCACCCGCAGTTGAATTTCGTCTCCAGCTACCAGGTGAACGGTTTCGGCAACGACCTGTTCGGGCCCGATGGAACGGGGTCGCGGAAGGCCGAGCTCCAAAGCGCGTATCGCCAGTTGGTGTCCGGCGAGCAAACCGGCTGGACGCTGGGGTTTCAATTCAACATGCCGTTCGGGTTGCGAAACGCGCTGTCGCAGGTTCGCAACTACGAGCTGCGCCTGACCAAAGCCCGCGAAGTTCTGGCCTCGCAGGAGATCGAAGTCAGCCACGAGCTGGCCAACGCCTTCCAGTTGCTCGACTACTGGTACTCGGCGATGAAGACGGGATACAATCGCATGTTGGCCGCGGAGCGACGCCTCCAGGGCGTGGAAGCCGAGTACGAAGCGGACCGCAAGGAAATCGAGTTTCTGCTTCAGGCTCAAACGCGGTATGCCGCCGCGGAAGCCGCCTATTTCCGCAGCGTCGTCGAATACAACAAATCGGTGGCCGAGATTCATTTTCGCAAGGGAACTCTGCTGGAAAACAACAACATCCATCTGGCGGAAGGGACCTGGACACCCGAAGCCTATAAAGATGCCGTGCGCCGGGCCTGGGCCAGGACGTTTGCCATCGACGCACCGTTCTTCGATCCGGTTCACAGCGAGCCGGCTCCGCTTGTCGGCGATTCGACCGACGAAGAGACGGGCGCTTCCGACGTTGGCAACGGCCCATTCGATCAGGCGACTTCTGTCCCGGTCGATCCACCGTTGGCGCCGGCGTCGGCTGAGATGCCGCACGACGTCAAACCGGCCATCAAACGGGCCCTTCAGGAATTGCCGCGGAGCCCGCAACCGTCGCGGGTCTCCGCGGCTCCGTCGCTTTGGGAACGGCCGCGCCCGGACGCGGCGGAATGGCAGCGAAAATGATTCGTAAGGAGCCTGGTATGCGTCCAAAAAACCTGATTTCGGGTTTCGTTTTCGTGCTGGTGGCCGGAGCCGCTATCACGGGGGGGATCGTGGCCCAGGTCAAAGACGATGCAAAATCCGGCCCCGACAAAGCGGCCGGAGGAAAGGGCGCGGCGACGCGAGCCAAACCGATTGAGATCGACTCCTGCACGATCATGCTCATCGACGAAGTGACACTGGCCAGCGATCGGCCGGGGATCGTTGCTTTCGTCAAACCGCGCGAGGGAGACACCGTTCGTGAAGGGGATCTGCTGGCGGGCCTGCACGACGAAGTCGCCAGGGCGACACTGGCGATCGCCGAGCTGGAGGCGACGAGCGACGTCGATATCCGCTATGCCAAAAAAGCGGGGGAAGTCGCCGAAGCCGAACATCAGAAGGCGCTCGAAGCCAATGTGCGGATCAAGACAGTTCCCGAAGTGGAAATCCTGCGGTTGAAGCTGGCTTACGAAAAGACGGTGCTCGAACGCGAAAGCGCCGAGCATCGGCAAGCGATCAATCGGCTCAAACGAGACGAGGCGAAGGCCCAGTTGGACACATTTGCGATCAAAGCCCCGTTCAGCGGTGTCGTGACCCACGTGCACCGCGCGAAGGGCGAGGCGGTGAAACAGGGGGACCAGGTGCTCGAGCTGGCGAGCACCGATCGGGTGAAGGTCGAAGGTTCGATCGAAATTCGCGATCTCTGGAACATCAAGCCGGGAGTCGAAGTCAAAGTTCAGCTCGACATTCCGCAGGTCGATCTCGAAGTCGAAAAGCAGACGTTCAATGGTCGCCTGGTTTTCATCGACGTCAAAGCCATCTCAGTGGACCAGAAAGTCCGCATCTGGGCCGAAGTGGCCAATCCGAACAATGTCCTGCGGGCCGGGCTGTTCGCGAAGATGACGATCTATCCGGACCGGCAGGCGCCCTCCAACGAGACGAAGTGAGCTTTTTCCATGTCCTCCGCTCTGACACCGTCGACGAAACGGCCGATTCCGCTGGAAGTGCGGAAGGATCTGTCGTTTCAGCAGGTGGCCTGTCAGGGGAAAGGGTACTGGGTCGCCAAAGACCCGGTGGCGCTCACGTACTTTCAATTGCAGCCCGAGCAGCATTGCCTGCTGCGGTTGCTCAATGGGAAGCGAAACCTGGAAGAGCTTCGCGAGGGATTGATCGAAGAGTTTCCGTTTGCCCGCCCGACGCTGGCTGACGTGCAGGGAGCGGTTGTCGACCTGCATTCCAAGCGTCTCGTCCGCGGGAACCGCTTCGGACAGGGGGTGTCGCTGTACTACAGCGGCCGCAAAAAGCGACGCGAAAAGTTGTGGGCCGCCCTCAAGAATGTGCTTTACATGCGCTTTCCGGGCTGGGATCCCGAACGGACTCTGCACGCGCTTTACCCCTTCGTGAACTGGTTGTTTCGCCCGTGGGCGGTGGCGCTGACAATGATGTTAGTGGCATCGTCACTGGTCCTGCTGGGGGTGCAGTTCGACGCGTTCATGCAACGCGTCCCCGAGTTCAAGCAGTTTTTCGGCTGGCCGAACCTGGTCTATCTCTGGCTGACCATGGCGATGACGAAGGTCATTCACGAGCTGGGGCACGGGATCGCCTGCCGTCACTACGGGGGAGAGTGTCACCAGATCGGTCTGATCCTGCTGGTGTTCAGCCCGACGCTGTATTGCGACGTTTCGGATTCGTGGATGTTGCCTAACAAGTGGCCGCGAATCATCATCGGGGCCGCCGGGATGTACATCGAAATGATCGTCTCTTCGATGGCGCTGTTCGGCTGGTGGTTCACGCAGCCGGGGCTGCTCAATCACCTGCTCCTGAACGTGTTTTTCATTTCCTCGGTCACGACGGTGGTCTTCAATCTCAATCCCCTGATGCGGTACGACGGGTACTACATGCTCAGCGACCTCTTGGAAATCCCCAACCTGAGCCGCAAAGCGCAGCGTCTGTTGCAGGAAACGTTTTCCTGGTATTGCCTGGGAATCCGTCCGCATCCCGATCCGTTCATGCCGCTGGAAGGCCGGTTCTGGTTCGTGGTCTATGCCGCCGCGTCGGCCGTTTACCGATGGGTTGTGCTGTTTGGCATCACCGTGTTTCTCTATGTGGTCCTCAAGCCCTACGAGTTGCAGAGCATTGGGGTGGCGCTGGCCGTCGCTTCGCTGGCCGGCGTGGTGTTCGGCCTGGGGAAGAACGTGGTGGGAATCCTCCGTGCGCCGCGGCAGGAACCGCTCAGCAAGCCGAAGATGGGGGTGACCGGCTCGATTCTGCTGGCAGCGTTGATCGGCGCCTTGCTGATTCCGCTTCCCTGGCATCTCGAAGCTGCGTTTTACATCGAACCGCACCAAGTGCAGAACGTGTATACGATCGTTCCCGGCGAACTGGTGCATGCCTCGGTCGAACCGGGGCAACGCGTCGCGGCCGGCGACGAGATTGCTCAACTGGCCGATGTGGAAAAAACAACTCGCTCCATTGAGCTTCAGACGACCCTGGCGGTTCAGGAAGCCGAGTATAAGGCCCAGCTTGGCTCGAATAACGCGGCGGGGGCGGCTCTGGCGCGAGAGCTGGCCGACCTGACGCGCAAGAAGGTGGCCGATTACGCCGAGCAACTGCGGTTGTTGCGGATTGTGTCGCCGGCAGCCGGGGTGGTTGTCGAAGCGCCGCGCGTCGTCGAGCCAAAACTGCAGCAGCCACGTTTGGAATTGGGAACCTGGCACGGCTCGCCGCTGGATGCCCGCAATCGGGGTTGTCTGCTGGAGGCGGGAACGCACGTGGTGAGCATCGCGCCCGACGAGCGGTTTCAGGCGGTGCTCTTGGTCGATCAGGCGGATCGGAGCGATCTCGACGTCGGGCGTGAGCTCGAAATCAAATTCGATCATCTCCCCGAGCGGACGTATCAGGGGGTGGTGAGCGAAATCGCCGAGCGGCATCTCGAATTCGCACCGGAAGCGCTCTCGAACAAGCGCGGGGGGGAGATGCCGACGGTGACTGACCGGCGCGGCCGCGAGCGCTTGACGAGCCATGCCTATCAGGCGCTGGTGGTGTTGGATGGGGACAACAACCTGCTCAAGGCGGGACTGCGGGGCAAGGCGCGATTCAAAGTCGGGCACCGCTCTGCCGCCGGATGGCTGTGGCGCGAGATCCGGAGCACGTTCCATTTTCGGTTGTAGCTGCGTTAGATGGGGCCCGTTCGAGCAGGATCAGCGTTGCCGAGCCTGGCGGCATGAACGGAACCTGACATGTGCTGGTTCCGTGTGTAATCCGACTGAAATTTCGCCATTTTCCGACACCGCTCGCGACAAAATACGACCTTCGCCATGAACGATCCG
>JAGVKR010000570.1 GCA_020050375.1 Planctomycetales bacterium | reverse complement strand
CGTCGGCTTACTTTTCGACAAGCCTCCCGGCAGAGCCGAGCTGCTCTTCTATGAGTCATCCGAAAGGGGAATCGCAATATGTCGATTGTGAATCCACTGGCTATGGAGTCTAACACGCGCATTGAAATCGGTCCATAACAATTCGATTGGCGGGGTGGCGTTGTGGCGTTGTGGCGTTGGACGGGATGTGGCACTTCGCGAGATGATTCTCGATCGAGGGGCTTGAGGTTCAGGGTCCGGCGATTGCCTTAAGTCTCAAGTCTCGCGCCTGTAATCAGTGGACGAATCTTGCGAGATGGCAACCGAGATTGCCCTGTTTTCGATTGTCGCCTAGCATGACGAGGCGTGGGGCTTGGGACTTGAGGCTCGAGGAATGACCGGGGACGGGTGCGGGCGTGGGGCTTGAGTTGGAAGCGGTGCTTTTTCCGATGGTTACGGCTCCCGCGAATCCGCCTGCCGCCGCAAAACGCCGCACCTGGGTGCGGACGTGCGTCGAGCTCGTCGTCAGCCTGCTCGTGCTGGTGTCGCTGTTCCGCACCTTTCTCGCGAGCGGGTACATGATTGAGACCGGGTCGATGGCCCCCAGCCTCGTGGGTTACCACTGGCAGGCGACCTGCCCGAGCTGTCGGTATTCGTTTGCCGTCGAGGGGAGTCGCAACGGGCGCAAAGCGATGTGCCCCAATTGCGGCAGGTCGGGGATCGCGGTCGAGAGCCTGCCACGGAACGACGGCGACCACCTGCTCGTCCACCGGTCGGCGTTCGAGTTCCGATCGCCGCGCCGGTGGGAAGTGGTCGTGTTCCGCAATCCGAACAAGTCCACGCAAGCCTACGTCAAGCGGATGATCGGGCTGCCGGGAGAGAGCATCGCGATCAAGGGTGGAGACATCTTCGTCAACGGCCAGGTGCAGACGAAACCGTACAGCACACAGCGCGGCATGCGGATTCTCGTTTTCGACAACGACTTCCGTCCCGATCCGGATGATCCCGACTGGCAGTCACGGTGGATGCCCGACGAGGCGGACAATGGCTGGAGTAGTGACGGTAACGCGTTCCGGTTCACACCTCCGCCACCGACAAGCGGGCCGGATGACTCGCGCGGCGCGCCAGCGTGGGTCAAGTATCGCCATTGGATTCGCCGCGGCGGGACGCATAAGACGTCGGTCCCACTCCCGCGCTGGCCCGACCAGGTTCCCGAGCCGGAATCGGCGATTGGCCCGTTGGTCTTCGACCGGGGGCGGGGAACGCTCGTCTGTCGCGGTTGCATGCCGCGCGAGACGCGCGACCGAATGCTGAACACGGGGGGGAGCCCGGCGTTCCGCCAGACGATCGAGCGATTGTACGAAGCGTCGCACATCGCCCCGATCACCGACACCTACGGATACAACCGGGGAGCCGGGGGAGGCGGCGACAACGAGATCCGCGACCTGATGGTCGAAGCCCGCGTTTCGGCGAGCGGCTCGACGGGCCTGTTCGTGCTCGAGCTTTCGGACGGGGCCGAAACGATGCAATGCGCATTCGACTTCGCCGAGCGGCGGGCGCGGCTGATCGATACGCGCACCGGCAAAGCGGTCCATACGGCGGAGTTTCCAAAAGCACTGTTTCAGAAACCGGCCGTCGTCGAGTTGTCGCTGATGGATCGCCAGGCACTGGTGGCCGTGGACGGGAAATTGCTGTTCGAGCCGTGGAGCTATCCGGCGGGAATCGAACGGGGTCCAACTCCCTGGCAGCCGGCGCGATTCGGGGCCCGCGGGGCACACATCGACGTCGACCAGCTCAAGCTGTTTCGCGACGTGCACTACACGGCAAGCGAAGGGCGCCGGATGCCGGAGGGGGGGCGGCAGTTGCGCTCCGACGAGTATTTCGTCCTGGGGGACAACAGCCCGTTGTCGCGTGACAGCCGCAGTTGGCCCGAAGAGACACGGCTGAAGCAGGAGATGTTTTTGGGGAAACCGCTCGCCGTCCATCTCCCCTCGCGGAAGTCGCGGATCCGGATCGGGAGCTGGCAAACGGAGATACGGATTCCAGAAATGTCGCGGATCCGCTACATTTATTGAGTGTGAAAGCCTGCGTTCCGCGTGATCCGTAGGGGTCCCGGCTGCGTTGGTTTGTACTGACCGACTCATCCAATTGAAGGACCGCGGATTTCGCGGATCCCGCGGAAAAAGTGAGCATCGACAAGACGTGATCCGCTTCATCCGTGTCATCTGCGAAATCCGCGGTTCAAATTGGTTCTTCCGCGGTAGGAACAACTTGCCGAGCTCCCATGGCTGAAACTGCAACACGTGCGGAAAAACCTGCGGCGAAGGCCGCGCCCGGCACGAATAAGGCTTCGCCGCAGCAGCGTCCCGACGGGTGGCGTGAGACGGTCGAATCGATCGTGGTCGCCTTCGTGCTCGCGTTTCTGTTTCGGACGTTCGAGGCCGAGGCGTTCGTGATTCCGACCGGGTCGATGGCCCCGACGCTTTACGGTCAGCACCGCGACATTCACTGCGAGAAGTGCGGGACGCGGTTCGCGGTGGGCGTCAGCTCGGGAACGGCGCCCGATGCCGAGATTCGTGTCGACAAGCACGGCTCGCTGATCGCGGCGGGGGATCGTTCGCAATTTGCCATCTGCCCCAACGCGAGCTGCCGCTTCCCGAACAACGTCCTCGATCGTGAAATTTTCGCCGGCGACCGCATTCTCGTGAACAAGTTCACGTACGAGCTGGGCGATCCGGAACGGTTCGACGTGGCGGTCTTCAAATTTCCGGAAGGCGCCAAGACGAACTACATCAAGCGCGTGGTGGGATTGCCCGGCGAAGAGCTGCGGCTGGAAGGCGGGGACGTCAAGATTCGGCCGCTCGGATCGGATGAGCCGTTTCGCATCGCCCGCAAGACTCCCGAGAAACAGCGGAAGCTGCAATTGCCGGTCCACGACAACGATCAT
>JAGVKR010000691.1 GCA_020050375.1 Planctomycetales bacterium | reverse complement strand
GGCGGCGTGCGGAGCGAAGTCCTGCAGCCAACTGTACCCGCTGCCAACGACCGGAATCTCGGGAACCGCCGCCTGGACCTGGCGAGCCACGCGAAAGTGCCGGAGCACCCCCAGCAGCGGATGCTCGGGGGGATAATAACCATCGACCGGCGGGAACTCGGCCGGGCGAATGACGTGCGGATTGCCATAAGGGTTGCCGATCGTGACGTTGATCAGGCCGACACCCGCGTCGCGCAGCCAGCGGACGACCTGCATCGGCTCGCTCAGATCTTCGGCGCGATGATCGTGCGGGCTTGTCCCGAATGCCGTGGCGAGAGGAAATTCATGCGCGCAGGGTTGGCCGATAAAGTCTTCTCCTTCACTGACGCCGCGGTATGGGATTCCGTCGTAGCAGTTCATCCGGGTGGCGATGAGCAGCCCCGGGACTTCACTGCGGACGCGGCCGATCACGTTGCGAATCAGCCGCGTGCGATTCTCGAGACTGCCGCCGTATTCTCCCGGCCGGTTTTTGGCCGCGAGCAGTTCCGAGAGAAGATAGCGATGGCACTGCTTGAGATCGACAAAGTCGTACCCGAGCTGCGCGGCCCGTTTCGCCGCAACGACGAATTGATCCTCGATTCTTTTCAGCTCGTCGTCGGTGAGCAGCGGATAACTCGCGTCGACGCGGCGGCCGGTCGATTTGTCGACGATGAGCGGATCGAGCACCGGATCGTGCGTCGCCAGCAGCGGCTTGCGGACGCTATAGCGACCGGAATGCGTCAGTTGCAGTCCGACCAGAAGATCGCCGTCGTCGCCGATCGTCTCGCGATGCGCCTTCCGACAGATGCTCAGCATCCGCTCCAGGTCGGCGAGCGTGTGCTCGGCCATCAGCAGTTGCCGGGTGTTGGCGCGGGCCTCGTCGCAGATCGCCGTCGCCTCGGCCCAGATGACTTTCGCCCCGCCCGCTCCAAACCGCTGATAGCGGCGAAACGTCAGTTCGTCGGGCCGGCCATCGAGCGTCCCATCGCAGCCCTCCATCGGCTGAACGAGCAGGCGGTTGCCGGCCTGCCGGTTTCCGATGACGACGGGGCGAAAGAGAGAAGACAAATCGTCTGAAATCGACAGGTCGTGCCCCAGCGATCGGGCGTCTTCGACCAGGTCGGCTGGGGTCTTGTATTTGAAATACCGAGCCATGGTGGGACGGTTTCGGCAGCGCCGAAACGTGAAAAACCTCCACTTAGAAACGACAAGAAAGTATCTTTGGCGTCGTCATGCAACGTGGATGTTGCGTGTAAAAGCTGCAGTTTTTGCTGTATTTCGGGTGATCGATCGTTCCCGCCTCTCAAGCCGTTATTCACATTGATGGATTCTGATGCGTTGGTGACAGTCGCTCACCGCGTCATCCATCATTAAGTATACAAACATACATATACTATAGCAAGATTGAAGTCGGCGACATGAAGTCAAACGGTGGGGAGGATCTTCGCGATGGTCCTGCTGCCGAGCTCTGATTGTACGCCGGCAAGTCGCCGGCGGGAAACGCACCCGATCGGAAATAAAACAGATGCAGCAGCGCCGATGCCGCCCCATGTTCCCCCCTCTCGCGTCGACGCCCGCAACCTCCCTCGGCGCTGTTCGCCGAGATGCTACGATACGCGGCTGCGTTCCCGTTGAGAATAAGGTTTAGTCATCCGCAGGGGGAGAATTGGCATGGCGGAAGTCTCGGCGCCCTGGGTGGACGGGCTCACGATCGGGGCCGTTTTGCGACAGACCGCGGCTCGAAACCCAAGCCGCGACGCGCTGGTCTTTCCGCAATTCAACGTTCGCCAGAATTGGCGGGAATTCGACGGCGCTGTCGACCAGGCCGCCCGAGCTCTGCTGGCGTTGGGGATCGCCAAAGGGGAGCACGTGGCGCTGTGGGCGACGAACTGGCCGCAGTGGGTGGTGTTGCAGTTCGCGACGGCCCGAATCGGCGCGGTGCTCGTGACGGTGAACCCCGCCTATCGGTCGCACGAGCTGGCGTACGTCGTCAAGCAATCCGACGCCGTGGCGCTGTTCCTGATCGACAAATTCAAGTCGTCCGACTATTTCGTGATGGTCGCCGAAGCCATCCCCGAATTGGCGACGGTCGGCAACGGGATGCTGCAATCGGCGGAATATCCCCGGCTGAGACACGTCTTGTCGCTGACCGATGCTCCCGCCGCGGGGATGCGCGGCTGGAGCGATTTCCTGAAGCTGGCGGAGAGCGTTTCCCCGGCCCAACTGGCCGGGCGCGAGCGGCAGCTTCTTCCCTCCGACCCGATCAACATTCAATACACGTCGGGGACGACCGGTTTTCCCAAAGGGGCGATGCTCACGCACCGCAACATTCTGCTCAACGCATACTACGTCGGCGACTGTCAGAAAATCACGGCCGACGACCGGATCTGCATCAACGTCCCGTTCTATCACTGCTTCGGCTGCGTGCTGGGAACGCTCTGCTCCAGCGTTTACGGTGCGGCGATGATCGTCGCTTACGAGTATTTCAAGCCCGACGAGAGCCTGGCGTCGATCGAGGACGAACGGGCGACGTCGGTCTACGGCGTGCCCACGATGTTCATTGCGATGCTCGATCATCCGACGCGGCCCGATCGAAATCTGACGTCGCTGCGAACCGGCGTCATGGCGGGGAGCCCCTGTCCGCTGGAGGTGATGCAGCGCGTCGTCGGCGAGCTCGGAGCGCGGGAAGTGACAATTGCTTACGGCCTGACCGAAGCCTCGCCGGTCATCACGCAGACCCGCACCGACGACCCGCTCGACCTGCGCGTCAAAACCGTCGGCCGCCCGCTCCCGGGTTTTGACGTCAAACTGGTCGATCCGATCAGCGGGGCGACGTTGGAAGACGACCAGCAGGGAGAATTGTGTTGCCGCGGTCACGGTGTGATGCTGGGCTACTACGGAATGGAAGAAGCGACCCGTCGAGCGATCGATGAGGAAGGGTGGCTGCATTCGGGCGATTTGGCCACGCGCCTTCCGAACGGCTACTACCGCATCACCGGCCGCATCAAAGATATGGTTTGCCGCGGGGGCGAGAACATCTACCCGCGCGAGATCGAAGAGTTCCTGTACACGCACCCGGCCGTGCAGGACGTGGCGGTCGTGGGGGTTCCCGACCCGAAATACATCGAAGAGCTGGCGGTCTGGGTGCGTCTCAAACCGGGCTCCGCGATGAGCGAAGACGAGCTCCGCACCTTCTGCAAAGGCCATCTGGCGCACTACAAAGTCCCGCGCTATGTCCGCTTCGTGAGCGAGTTCCCGCAAACGGTGACCGGGAAAATCCAGAAGTTCAAGATTCGCGAAGCGATGATCGAAGACCTGGGCCTGGCTGCCGCGGCGAAACGGGAGATGGCGTGAGGAAGGCTTGAGGCTTGGGGAAGACAGAGAGACGGAGAGAGTGAGAGAGGGGGAGACAGAGAGAATTGATTTCTCCCCCTCTCTCATTCTCTCATTCTCTCATTCTCTCATTCTCTCATTCTCCTCAGGCCCCCGGTCTCCGTTCCCGCCCTGCCGATTGCGCCGCTTATTCCGGCGTCATGCTTCACGTGTCGTCATTCGCCTCCCCGCTCGGCGGCGAATTGTGAGCTAGATTCCAATAGATGGTCCCCCGTGGCGCGCTGCGGGCCTGGCAACGGGGATGCACCGGTTTTGCAAAACCTCGGTCGATTTCCAGGAGTAGACCCGTCCTATGGCCAGCTCTGCCGTTGCGGCGCCTCGCGGAGGCCGTGCCGCCGAATCGCAAACCATTCAGGCCGCCAGCTTCGAAGATCTCAAAACGCTGATCCACGGGAAGCTGGTCGACAAGCTC
>JAGVKR010000471.1 GCA_020050375.1 Planctomycetales bacterium | reverse complement strand
TATACGCCGGCTCGCGGTCTTTCGGCGCTGGAAAAGGGTGTGCTCAGGGCGATCGAGCTGTGGCGCGGTTCGAATACTCGCGCAGAGAGTCGTTGCGTCCCGCAGACATTTCGAGAACTGTGCCAGCTTGTCACAACGCAAACGGACTCCGACGCGGACGAGGCCCCCTGGTTCACGGGCGAGGATCTGGCGATCCCTCACGTGCGCGGCGAAAAGGCAAGCGACGGTGCTGGTGCGCGACTTGTTGACACGTGGCGTGCGCGGTGTGAAGAGCGGGGCATTCGGCTGCAAGCGATTCGAGCGGCCGTTGTTTCACCGCAGGAATTCAACGCGCACTCGCGACGGCACGACAGCAAAGGGCGGGCACTTTCTGAGATCTCGATGCACGTCCTCGGCCAGGTCTGGCAGGAGAATGCGGCGACCGGCGACGAATCGGCCCTGGTCATCGCCGACAAGCACGGGGGCCGAAACCGCTATCACGAGTTCCTGCCGCTGGCGTTCGGCGACAAATTCATCCGCTGCCGCGAGGAGGGGCTCGAATCGAGCCGATACCATGTGGGCCGGGCCGAGATTCGATTCGAAACAAAATCAGAGCGGCATCTCCCTGTGGCGCTGGCCTCGATGGTCAGCAAATATCTCCGCGAATTGTCGATGATCCTGTTCAATCGCTTCTGGATCGAACGGTTGCCGGGCTTGAAGCCCACCGCCGGATATCCCCTCGACGCTCGCCGCTATCGCGAAGAAATCGCTGGCTTGCAGAGGGAGCTGGGGATTTCTGATGACGTTCTATGGCGGGAAAGGTGAGAGGGGGAGACAGAGAGAATGGGAGACAAGGAGAGAGTCGTAACGGCAGTCTCTCCCTCTCCATGCTCAGTGCCGTTCGGTCATCGCCGCGTCGAGAATCTGCACGGCGGTCTCAGCCTCTTCGCGGGTGACGACGAGCGCCGGGCTGAAACGGATGGAACTCTCGCCGCACCCAAGCAGGACGAGCCCGCGCTTGAAGCATTCCTGCAGGATCGCGTCCCGTTCGACTGACGCGGGTTCTCTGGTGTGGCGGTCTTTGACGAGGTCGATGCCGATCATCAGCCCCAGGCCGCGGACGTCGCCGATCAGCGGGTGGCGGGCTTGCAGATCGCGGAGCCGGCCGATCAGGTATCCGCCGACGTCGGTCGCGTTCTGCATGAGGCTCTCTTCGACCAGGGCGATTGTTTCCAGAGCCGCCACGCATGAGACGGGGTTGCCGCCAAACGTGCTGGCGTGCGCCCCTTGAGCCCAGTCCATGACGTCGGCTTTGGCGATCATCGCCCCGAGCGGCAGCCCGGAAGCCAGCCCCTTCGCCGTGCAGACGATATCAGGCTCGATGCCCCAATGTTCAATGGCAAACATTTTTCCGGTCCGTCCGATGCCCGATTGAACTTCATCAGCCACGTATAGGATTCCGTGGCGTTCGGCAAGCGCCTTCAACTCGCGGTGGTACTCGGGGGGAGGGACAATGTAGCCTCCCTCTCCCTGAATCGGCTCGACGATGATGGCGGCGACTTCTTCCGGGGGAAGCGTGGTCTTGAACAGCTTCTTTTCGAGGTGCGTCACACATTCCAAAGCGCACGAGGGGTATGACAGATTGTACGGGCACCGGTAGCAACTGCCGTAGCCGACGTGCGTGACTTCGGGCATCAAGGGCTCGAAGCGGCGGCGCTGGTTGACTTTGCTGGCCGTCAGCGACAAGGCCCCCATCGTGCGGCCGTGGAAGGCGCCGTAGAAGGCGATGATGTGCTGCCGGCGGGTGTGGTAGCGGGCCAGCTTGATCGCCGCCTCGATCGCCTCTGCCCCCGAGTTCGTGAAGAGGACCCGTTTCGGGGTTGGTCCCGGCGCGATCTCAGCCAGTTTCTGCGCCAGGTCGCGGAGAGGGGGATAATAAAAGTCGGCCCCGCAGATGTGCAGCAGCTTCTCGGCTTGTCGCTGAATCGCGGCGACCACGCGCGGATGGCAATGCCCCGTGGCGCAGACGGCGATCCCTGCCGTGAAGTCGAGGTACAGGTTGCCATCCATGTCTTCCAGCGTCGTCCCGAGGCCGGACTTCACGGCGAGGGGGTAGAATCGCGTATACGAAGGAGAGACGTACCGCTCATCAGTTTCAATGAGCGCGCGGGCCACGGGGCCGGGGGGCGGGGTGTGAATATTCGGGACGCGTTGAGCGTTGATCGACATGATTGCATCCTGCAGGAGATGGCGCCGGAGGTGGAGTGATCCATGGCCGAGGAATTATACGCGGTGTGTTGGAATGCGGGAACGACGAATATCAGACGGCTTGAGGCTTGAGACGCGAGGCTTGCGGTAAGGGGCCCGCTGAAACCTCAAGTCTCAAGCCACAGGCCTCAAGCCTCACCCAACGTTTGCATGTCCGAAACACGAATGGTGGGAGGCGGATTACTTGACTGTTTGACTCACAAAAGGTATGTTCACCGTCAATTGTCGTTCAAACAACTGTTAGAGTGAAAAGGCCACGGACCGGGTCGTTCGCCGGTTCTGGTCCGTTCGGCCCAGTCCTCTGTGAGAGACAGCATGACTCCTGCCCGGTTGCTCTGCGGAATCATCGGCTCTTTTCTCGTTTCGCTGTCGTTAGCGTCGGCGGCCGATGCTCCGCCGAAACCCGATCCGCTCGACTGGCCGCATTGGCGTGGGCCCGAGATGAACGGGATCTCGCGCGAGAAGGGGATCGTCGGAACCTGGTCGCCCGATGGCGAGAATCTCTTGTGGAAGAAGCCCGAATACGCCACGCGCTCGACGCCGATCGTGATGAACGGCAAGTTGTACGTGCAGTGCCGGCACAATCCCGAGACGACAAAAGAGGGTGAGAAGGTCGTCTGTCTCAACGCGGCGACCGGCGAGCTCGTCTGGGAGAATGCCACGAACGTCTTTCTCACCGACGCGCCGGCCGAGCGGGTCGGCTGGTCGTGTGTGGTGGGCGATCCTGAGACGGGGCACGTCTTCTCGCTGGGGCTCTGCGATTTCTTCCAGTGCCTCGACGGCCAGACGGGAAAGACCCTCTGGTCGCATTCGATGAGCGAAGAGTACGGGATGATCCACACCTACGGCGGGCGAACCAACATGCCGATGGTGTTTGAAGACCTGGTGATCATCAGCGGCGTGATGACGGGATGGGGAGAATACGCCGTGCCGGCCCATCGGTTCGTGGCCTTCGACAAATCGAACGGCCAGGCGGTGTGGATCAGCAGCACGCGGGTGCGGCCCAAGGATACGACTTACAGCTCGCCGATCCTGGCAAATTTCAATGGCCAGCGGGCGATTGTTTTCGGCTCAGGGGACGGGTCGGTCTACGCCATGCAGCCCCGAACGGGAAAAGTTCTGTGGACGTACGACGCCTCCCTGAAAGGGATCAACACGACACCATTGGTCGTCGGGAACACTGTGTATTGCGGCAATGGGGAAGAGAATTTCTCCGATCATCGGGTGAGTGGGGCCCTGTTCGCCATCGACGGCACCGGGACCGGAAACGTGACCAAGACGAAAGAGCTCTGGTCGCTGCCGGCGAAGCCCGTGGCCCGTGCGGCCCCGATTCTCGTCAACGACCGCTTGTACGCGATCGACGAGACGGCGACGGTGCTCGTGGTCAACCCGGCTGACGGCAAGGAAATCGGAAAACAGAAACTGGGGCGGTCGATGTTCGCCAGCCCGACGTACGCCGATGGCAAAATCTTTGTCGGGGAAGCCAATGGGTTGTGGTACACGCTCGAACCGTCCGAAAAGGGTGTGAAAATCGCTCATCGCGTCCGGTTCGAAAGCAGTGAGATGATTCAGGGGTCGACGATTGTCTCGCACGGACGGGTTTACATCCCCACCAGCAGCGCGCTCTACTGCGTCGGTCAGAAAGATCAGACGCCGTCGGCCGATCCGATTCCGACGCCCCTCGCGGAGACTCCCGCCTCGGCCGACGAAACGCCAGCGCAATTGCAGATCGTGCCGGTTGAATCTTTATTGCGGCCGGGCGAGAAGCCGAAACAGAAATTTGCGGTTCGCCTGTACAACGCCAATGGGAACTATCTCCCCGGCGCGACTCGAGCTGCCAAGGCGGCGTTCACGCTGGCCGGATCGGGCAAGCTCGATGACGCCGGAATCTTCACGGCGGCGGGAGACGCGGGGCACGCGGCGAGTTTCGTGACGGCCAAGGTCGGCGAATTGACGGCGACCGCCCGCATCCGGGCTGTTCCCCAGCTTCCGTGGAAATTCGACTTCAACGACGGCGTCGTGCCTGTCACCTGGATTGGTTCAGCCTACCGCCACATCGTCATCGACGAGGATCTGTTCGGCTCGCTCAACGCTCAGAATCCCCGTGCGGCCCGGCTCTATATCTATCTCATGACGGCGTTCGTCAACGGCGGTCAACCCACCGCTAAATTCCAGGACGCCGGCCCGCGTTCGGGCTGGACCGATTTCCTGCGCTACTTCAGCCTCGATGCCGATGGGAAGCCAACGACCATTGACGACGCGAAAAAGGAATTCGACGCCGGTCTGGAAATGCTCGTCAAAGAACAAGTGATCGAGAAATGGGACTGGGCGCTGGACGGCGCGGGGACCCTGACGCTGACGGCGAGCCGCGGCCCGCGCAAAATCACCGGCAATGCCGTCATGTGCAAAATCAGCACGATCCCCCTAGGAACGCGCAGCCAGGGATGGATGGGGCCGACCGACCTGCACGATTACACCGTCCAAGCGGATCTGAAGGGAACGACTCGAAACGAGAAGCTTCCGGCGATGGGCCTCGTCAATCAGCGGTATACGCTCGACCTGATCGGCTCGACGCAGGAGCTGCAGATCCGCTCGTGGACGTCGCGCCTCGACCTGCGATTTGCGAAGACGATGCCCTTCGCATGGAAGCCCGACGTCTGGTACACGATGAAGTTCCAGAGTGAAAACAAGGATGGGAAAGCGATCCTGCGGGGCAAAGTCTGGCCGCGCGGCGAGCAGGAACCGGCCGAATGGTCGATCGAGGCAACCGATGAAACGCCGAACGTGACGGGAAGTCCGGGCATGTTCGGAAATGCCAGCGACTCGGAAGTGTTTATCGATAACGTGACGGTCACGGCCAACGGGAAATGAGGGACCGGGGAACCGGGACCGGGGACCGAGAGATGAAAGGTCGAGCGGCCTGGTTGCCAATCTTTCTGAGTTCCGGCAGAGAACGCCAAAACGACAAGTCATACCATTCGAGAAGGAATGTAGAGACATGAACCACCGCCTGCACATTCTGGCCGCAAGCCTGTCCGGCACGTTCGTCCTGCTGGGCGTCTGGGGGCTGCCTGCTGCCGACAATGCGAAATACGATCCGATTGCCGAGGCGGCCAAGGCACTCGCCAAAATGGACGTGAAGCCGGGTGACAGCCCGCAGTTGGGCAAAAGCCATTACCGCAACAATGTCTCTGACGCCGGTAGCATTCCTACTGAATGGGACGTGACTGCCGGGAAGAACATCAAGTGGGTGGCGAAGCTCGGCTCGCAGACGTACAGCAGCCCGGTCGTCGCCAACGGGAAGGTGTTTGTCGGTTCGAACAACGCCAACGGGTATCTCAAGCGTTATCCGAGCAGCGTCGATCTGGGCTGCATGTTGGCCTTTGACGCCGAGACGGGGAAGTTCCTCTGGCAGCATTCCAGCGAGAAGCTTCCCACCGGGCGGGTCAACGACTGGGAGTTGCTGGGGGTTTGCAGCAGCCCCTACATCGAAGGGAAGCGGCTCTGGTACGTCAGCAATCGCGACGAGATTTCGTGTCTCGACACCGAGGGGTTTCTGGATGGGACTAACAACGGCCCGTTCACACAAGAGCCCAACCAGAACAAAGACGAAGCCGATGTGATCTGGAAGATCGACATGATGGGCAAGCTCGGCGCCTCGCCGCACAACGCATGCAGTTGCTCGGTGACGGCGATTGGCGACGTGCTCTTCGTCAGCTCGTCGAATGGCGTCGATGAAGGGCATAAACGGGTCGATAAGCCGAATGCGCCCGTTCTGATTGCGATGAACAAGAACACGGGCGAGGTGCTTTGGTTCGACAATTCGCCCGGCGCGAACGTCATGCACGGCCAATGGTCGTCGCCTGCCTTCGGAGTTCTGGGTGGGGTCGAGCAAGTGATCTTCGCCGGAGGGGACGGGTGGCTCTACAGCTTCGACCTCAAGGGTCAGGGAGGCAAGTCGAAGCTGCTGTGGAAGTTCGACTGCAACCCTAAGGAGTCGAAGTACATGCTCGAAAAGGCCACTCGCAACCCGCTCATCAGCACCCCGGTGATCTACGACGGCTTGGTGTATGTCGGCGTCGGGGAAGACCCGGAGCACGGCGAAGGAAACGGGCACTTGTGGTGCGTCGATCCGAAGAAGCGGGGCGACGTCAGCCCGACGCTCGTGTTCAATTCGGCCGATCCGAAGAAGCCGATCGCCTACAAGCGTCTTCAAGCACTCGAAAAAGACAAAGGAGACTTCGAGCGACCAAATGAGAATTCAGCTCTCGTCTGGCATTACGAAGGAAACAATCCGAAGAAGTTCGAAGAGACGATGCATCGCACGCTCGCGAGCACGACGATCAAGGACGACCTGCTGTTCATCTCCGATGAGAGCGGCTTGTTCCATTGCCTCGACGCCAAAACCGGCAAGGCGCACTGGACGCACGACATGCTGGCCCAGTCATGGTCGACCCCGTTGATCGCCGGCGACAAGGTCTACATTGCCGACCAGGACGGCAAGGTCACGGTCTTCGAGCTCTCGAACGAGAAGAAGATGGTCGGAAACGACGCGCAGGACATGGGATCGCCTGTCTACACGACGCCGATCGTCGCGAATGGGGTTCTGTTCATTTCCACGTTCAACTCGTTGTATGCGATCGCCGAGGGAGCGAAACCGAAGGCGGCCGCAGCGGGTGGTGGCAACGACTGAAAAAGAAACGCATCCAAATTTCGTCTGCTAGATCGGGGAGCGCTGGGTGCCGGGGTCAAAGCGGCGCCGGAGATCACGGGTTGCGGCGTGTAACTCCCGCTTCGGAACGAAAGCATGGCCGGAATCAATTC
>JAGVKR010000743.1 GCA_020050375.1 Planctomycetales bacterium | reverse complement strand
CTTCGCGCTGTATCGTCTCAGCAAGCGCTCGCTGGGGACCCCCGAAGCCATCGACGAGATCATCCGCCGCTGGCACGTCCCCCGGCCTCGCCTCTCGTACGGCGGCCTCAAAGACCGGCACGCGATCACGCAGCAATATGTCACGGTCCGCAACGGCCCACGGCAGAACCTGAGCGACAACAACCTCGAGCTCTGCTACCTCGGGCAGTGCGACCGCCCTTTCACGCCCCACGATATCGCCGGCAACCGGTTTACGATCGTGATTCGGGATTTGACCGAGCCGGGGCTGGCCGCCGCGGTGCAGGCGGTCGGTGAGACGGCCCGCGACGGGCTGCCGAATTATTTCGACGATCAGCGCTTTGGCTCGGTGGGGGACTCGGGCGAATTCATCGGGCGCGCCTGGTGCCGGGGAGATTACGAGCGGGCGTTATGGCTGGCTTTGGCCGATCCGAATCCGGACGACCAGCACAGCGAGCGTGAGCAGAAGAGAATTCTGCGCGACAACTGGGGGCGCTGGCCGGAGTGCAAGCAGGCGCTCGCCCGCTCGCACCGGCGGAGCGTCGTCACGTATCTTGTCGACAAGCCTGCCGACCACCCTGACTATCGCGGCGCCTTCGCCCGGCTCAAAGTCGACCTGCGCGGCTTGTATCTGGCCGCCTTCCAGAGTTTTCTCTGGAACCGGATGCTGGCCCGAACTGTGCGGCGCGAGGTGCCTGCCGAGAACCGAGTCGACGTTGCGCTCAAGCTCGACTCCGTGCCGTTCTTCACCGCATTGAACGACGAGCGACGGGCGCTGCTGCACGGTATCGAGCTGCCGCTCCCTTCGGCGCGGCTGCACCTCGACGAGGGGCCTGTGCTTGCGCTGATCGAAGAGGTGTTGTCGGAAGTCGGCCTGGAATTGCGTGAAATGCGGGTCAAATATCCGCGCGACAGCTTTTTCTCGAAAGGGAGCCGGATGGCGACGATTGGCGTCGGCAATCTGCTGCACGAATCTGCCGTCGACGAACTTTACCCCAATCGCCATAAGTTGACGCTGTCGTTCGACCTGCCCCGCGGTTCGTATGCAACGATTCTGGTCAAACGACTGACGGAGTGTGGAGCGCCTGTTTAGGGCCTGTTTTTCGAGACGTTACTTTCGTCGCGCTGGAGGGTCCAATGAGCAAGTCGCCGAAAAAAAATAGTGGCCGCAGTCTGGCCAGGCCCGCCAAGTCGAAGTCCCCTTCGCCAACCGACTTTGACTTCGTGCTCGGGTTGATCGATGCTGCACGGACGCGAGCCGTTGCGGCCGTCAACACAACGCTGATTGAGCTCTACTGGAGCATCGGCGAGCACATCACGCAAAAGGTTTCGCGCGATGGCTGGGGCAAAGGGACGGTTGAAGTATTGGCCGCGACGATCCAGCGGAGATTCCCAGGATTGACTGGATATTCGGCCAGCAATTTGTGGCGCATGAGCCAGTTTTTTGCGACCTACCGGGCTGATCCAAAACTCGCACCACTGGTGCGAGAATTGTCCTGGACACACAACCTTCTTATTATGAGCCGCTGCAAGTGCGACGACGAACGGGAGTTCTACCTCCGTATCGCCATAAGGGAAAAGTGGGGAAGGCGGGACCTGGAGCGGCAACTTGCTGGCGCCTTATTCGAGCGAGTGGTCTTGTCACCGCTAATTCTCGCACCAGCGTTGCGAGAATTGCACCCCGAGGCAGCGACCGTCTTCAAGGACAGCTATCTGGTCGAATTTCTCGATCTGCCCCGAGATCACTCCGAGGCGGACCTGCAGCGCGGTTTGATTGAAAAGCTCAAGCAGTTTCTCGTCGAACTGGGCCGTGACTTTTGCTTCGTCGGCAGCCAGTACCCGCTCCAGGTCGGCGGACGAGATTTCGCACTCGACCTCTTGTTCTTCAATCGGGCGCTCAATTGTCTGGTCGCCTTCGAATTGAAGATTGACGAGTTCCAACCCGAGCATCTCGGCAAGCTGGAGTTCTACCTGGAAGCGCTGGACCGCGACGTGAAGAAGCCGCACGAGCGGCCGTCCATTGGCGTGCTGCTCTGTGCCACGAAGGATTACGAGGTTGTCGAGTATGCGCTGAGTCGGGCGATGTCTCCGGCGCTCGTGACGGAGTACCAGACCCGCCTTCCGGATAAGAAGCTCCTGCAAGCCAAACTTCATGAGTTCTATCAACTCTCCGAACAGCAAGCCGAGGCAGCGGCTGGCATCAAGGGCTTGCCGCCTCCATTAGCACAACTGCCGGTTGCAAAGCACAAACGAACAGACGGGAAAAAATCACCGAAGAGGAGCCCCCGCCATTGAAGCGAACTCCGATGACTGAGCCTTCGTGAACCAATCCCGTGCCGTCGCAACTCACCATTCTCTACGAAGACAACCACTGCCTCGCCGTGCACAAGCCGGCGCGAATGCTCGTTGCCGGCGATCGCACGGGCGATGAGTCGCTGCTCGAGCTGGCGAAAGCGTACCTCAAAACGAAGTATCAGAAGCCGGGCGACGTCTACCTGGGCCTTGTCCATCGCCTGGACCGGCCTGTGTCGGGGGTCGTGCTGTTCGCGCGGACCGGCAAAGCGGCGGCACGGCTGTCGGAGCAGTTTCGTCTAGGGACGATTCGCAAAAGCTATCAGGCACTGGTTGAAGGCAAAGTTGCGGCAGAAACAGGAGAACTGTGCGACTGGTTGATCAAGAACGAAGACACCAACGTCGTTCGCGTCACGGCGCCGCAGACGGCTGCCGCGAAACAAAGCACGCTGCGTTACCGCCGTCTCGCATCAGGGCGCGACCTGACATTGCTCGAAGTCACACCGCTGACGGGGCGCAGTCACCAGATTCGTGTCCAGCTTGCGAACGCCGGCCATCCGATTCATGGGGACACGAAGTACGGCGCAAAGCAGGCCGGGGGCGGAACGATTGCGCTCCACGCAGCCGAGCTGACGTTCGATCATCCGGTCCGCCACGAACCGGTGACGGTTATCTCACCGACTCCCCCGGCTTGGCCGGCATTGCTCAGATCGCAGTGACGACGCAGGCGTCCTGGACGACTGATGCTGACTTCTGAGGACCTCAGCGCCACCCGTCGAAATTGCGTTGGGGACGCGACCGGGCTAGAGTACACCACTCTTCGGCCCGGCGTCTCGCGCCGCAATTCGTGCCCGGGATGACGCCGGGCAGGCATTCCAGCTTGTCCCCGATACGGGTGATCGACGGATGAAACGACAGCTTTTTGCGAAGAAGTCTCTGCAGGTGCTCCTCGATGAGATGGCTGGAGAAAACCGCCTGAAGCGGGTGCTCGGGCCGATCAGCCTGACATCGCTGGGCGTCGGCGCCATTATCGGGACGGGGATTTTCGTATTGACCGGCCTCGCGGCACGAAACTACGCGGGGCCCGGCTTGATCCTCTCGTTCGTCGTCGCCGGGCTGGCTTGCGCCTTTGCGGCGCTGTGCTATTCGGAATTTGCGTCCATGGCGCCGGTGGCCGGCAGCGCCTACACCTATGCCTATACGACCCTCGGGGAACTCATGGCCTGGATCATCGGTTGGGATCTGGTGCTGGAATACGCCATGGGTTCATCGACCGTGGCCAACGGCTGGTCGCACTACTTGCTGAAGTTTCTTGGATTGTTCAAGGACAACGCCGGGAAGGCGCTGATCACCATTCCCATCTGGCTTACGATGGACCCGTTCACCGCGCACGAGCAACATGTCGACTACCGTGTGGCGAACACTTTGGTTGTGGAATCCGCCACAGGAGTGGTCACTGACCGGCTCGAAGAGCCGCTGTCGCTCCCATTGGACAAATCGCAAAACATCCACCGCGTCGACAAAGTCCAGGTGGTCTTCACCGAAGAATCGCGTCAGAAAGCCGCCGAACTCGATCCGTCGAAACATTCGCTCGCACGCGTCGAGGGTGCGCTGACGAACGGGCTGATGTTTGATCCGTTGTCGAGTCCGGGCGATAAGCTTCAAAAAGTGGCAAGCGGCCTGCACGACGGGTATACGGCGTACGAGTCCACTCCGTTTCCATTTCATTTTACGATCAACGCCATTGCGATCTTCATTGTGACGATCATTACGGCAATTCTTGTGATTGGGATCCGCGAAAGTGCCGGATTCAACGCGGCAATGGTGCTGATCAAAGTGGCCGCGGTCATCTTCGTGATCGGCGCCGGTGTCGGATACGTCGACTCGAGCAACTGGTCCCCCTTTCTCCCCTATGGATACTCGGGGGTGATGAGCGCGGCGGGAGTGATTTTCTTCGCCTATATCGGTTTCGATTCGATCTCCACGCACGCCGAGGAGGCGAAGAATCCGCAGCGCGACGTGCCGATCGGCATCATCACCTCGCTTGCGGTCTGCACCGTGCTGTACATCCTCGTCGCCGGGGTCGTCACGGGGATGGTTCCTTATCCCGAGATTCCTCTCGACGCCCCGATCGCCGGAGTGTTCGAGAAAAAGGGGCTCGAGTCGGCGTCGGTGATCATCACCATCGGTGCGCTGACGGGGATTACCAGTGTGCTGCTCGTGATGCTTTTGAGTCAGCCCCGGGTGCTGCTGGCGATGGCTCGCGACGGGTTGCTGCCGGACAGCTTCTTCGGCGCCGTCCACCCCCGTTTTCAAACTCCGCACAAAGCGACGATTCTGACGGGAATCGTGTCGGCGATCACGGCATCGTTGTTTCCCCTGGAAGCGCTGGGGCACATGGTCAGCATCGGAACGCTGTTCGCGTTCGTCGTGGTCTGCGCCGCGGTGTGGATCATGCGGTTCACACACCCCGACGTGAAGCGCCCCTTCCGGGCGCCGTTCATGAACTTTGTGGCGCCGATGGGCATCATCTTCTGCATCTCGATGATGATTTCGCTGGGTTGGCAGAACTGGTTGCGGCTATTCGGCTGGCTCGCGATCGGGCTCGTGATTTATTTCCTCTACAGCCGCCATCACAGTCACTTGGGAAAGGAATTGAGAATGGAGCTGGCCGAAGGGGGTATTTCGCCGGCGGCGACGCCACGGCCGGGGGCCTCGGGCAAATAGCTGGATTACAGCGTCGCTGCGAAAGGTCTCTCCCGTCACATACGGCGGGGATCAACCCCGCCGCTCGCGGGGGCAAGCTCCCGCGTGGAAATCAGAAGGTTACTCCGCCTTCTGTTCCTTCTCGGTCTCTTTCTTGCCGCCGAACGAGTTGCGGAAGTCGGCTTCAATCGCGGCAATCAGCTTCTCGGGACCGTCGATCTTCAGAAAATACGGGCCGGCCTTGGTTTCGACGACCACGTTCAGCACGCGCCAGCCGGGCATCGACTTCGACTGCCGCATGATCGGCGGGCCGATGGGCTTCTTGTACGTGCCTGTCAGATCGACCAGCGTGTATTTACCTTCGGCGCTTTCACCGGTGAGAGTCTTGACCATTCGTCCTTCGGCTTCGAACTGCCCCACCCAGCGTTCGATGTTCGCCTGAACGCCCCCGGCTCCCTGCTTGCCGAAATAGAAGACGACAAACTCCCCCTTCTCTTTCCCTTCTTCCGTCGCGGGAATTTCGAATTCGGCGACGCGCGGCTCGCGGACCTGCGGCTTAGATTTCCAGCCTTCCGGCACGACAAGCGTCATGTCACGCGCCTTGACCTCTTTCGTTTTCGCGGCGGGTTGGTCGTCCGCAGACGAAACAGTTGCTCCGAGCAGGATCAAAATCA
Source organism: Planctomycetales bacterium (assembly GCA_020050375.1). Classification (GTDB taxonomy): domain Bacteria; phylum Planctomycetota; class Planctomycetia; order Planctomycetales; family Planctomycetaceae; genus SIAF01. Next base: position 12,371 of record JAGVKR010000743.1, on the reverse strand, counting down.
GGAGGCTGGGCGCAATGGCGCCAAACTGGTCCGCAATCCCGGAAAACGATTTGTGGAATCTCACGTTGCGGTCCTCGAAGATGGAATTGGGTTCACTTACCGGAGGCTCATTCCGATTCCTGCGCGCCGGCGCGTTCGAACAGCTCGCGGACGGCCAGGCGAAATCCGGGGAGAACCCGGCCGCCGTCGAGAACACCGTTCTCGTCAAGAGTCTTGCATTTGTCCGGTGCGGCATACACGGCCACGCTGCGCGTTTTCGGCTCGATCTCCCAGACCAGCTTCGTTCCGCCCGAGAAGCATTCTTTGCGTTTGCGCGCCATTTCTCTGCGGGTGTTGGCGGGACTGAGAATTTCCACCGCCAGATCGGGGACCATGTCCAGGAAAGCCCCCTTCGGAAGCTTTCGTTTCGGAAATCTGCGCCAGGAAAAAAAACTGACGTCGGGCTCTCGCACCAGCCCCGGGCGATAACGAAGGAGCGCTGCTTCCCCCAGAATGATCCCCAGATCGTGCTCTGAGACGAAGTTTTCGAGCAGACACCCGAGCACGAATGCCAACCGAGACTCGAAATAGCCCATCGGTTTCTCCACCAGCGTCGCTTCGACCAGCTCGACGAGCCGGGATCGGCCGGCCGGGACGCGTTCCACGTCTTTCTCAGTGGCCGTTCCAGGCGCCGGGTGAAACCGGACGCGATCAAGCGGAATATCGCCGAGGCGATGCAATAAGTCGGCGAGCGTTTCGATCTCCGTCGAAAGGCCCGCTTCCCGTTCGGTAATGACGGTTGCCATCGAACGTTGCCTCACGTCAACGCGGTGTTTTAACGCCCCTAAGAATCGACCACCCCGTCCATGATAGATCAAACGGACTGGCCGATTGAAGCCGAAAGCGAGGTGAATCTGCCATTACGACGCATCATCGTCAAGGCACTCCAAACGTCAGAATCGCTCTCGCTTCCGCCGACAATGTGAGCCCCGCGTCGCCGTCGCTCTGGTCGAGCTTGAGCAGCACCAGGTTCCTCCCCGCTTTCAATTCGACGGCGACTTTGTCTTCGCCCGGCTTCAACGCCCGTTTGGCATTTTTATCGTGGACCTTTTGGCCGTTGAGCCACACCTGAATCCCGTCGTCCGAACCGACATACAGCGTCGCTGGCTGGGCCGACGCCGATTCGAGCGTGGCGGCAAAGTAGTAGATCACATTGTCCGCCCGGCCTTTCAGTTCTGCAGCGACCTGGGCCAGATTGATCGCAGGAAACCCCGCCGGACCGGGCTTGGCGGTGGTTGTTGTCCACCTGACCTTTTTACCGCGACCCTCGTATTCGGCAGACTCGTCGATCGCTCCGGCCGCTTTCTCAGGTCCAAAAACCTCTCCGCGATGTTCCGGCCGCATGTTGGGGAACGGCCCCACAACCTTGAACGTCGATGCGTGGACCATCGTTTCCTGCAGGCTGACGAGGTACGCCAACAGGTCGGCGGCGTCCTGAGCGGTGACGCTTTTCAATACCAGCTCCGGCATCAGGGATTTCTCCTGCTTGACCAGCTCCACCACCTCTTTCCGCGGGATCTGCACGGCGGCCCCTTCGATCGTCTTGAGCACGACGCGCTCGTCGTTCTGCTCGTGCAGGAAGCCGGCGTACACCTTTCCGCGTTCGGTCTCGACGACATACGGAACGTATTCGGGAGCGATCCCCGCGCTGGGATTCATGATCGTTTCGAGCAGCGCCTGCCGCTCGTACTTGCGACCGATCTGGCTCAAATCGGGGCCGATGTCAGAGCCGTTCCCTTTGACGCGATGGCACTTGTTGCAGCTCGCGGCGCCCGATCGCAAAAAGACAGCGGCGCCTCGCGATGCGTCTCCCTTGAGAGCGAGAATGTCGCTTGCCTTGAAGCTCTGGCCGAGCGTCTTCGGCCGCTCTGCGGCCGGGATGAACTTCTCGAACAACAATCGCACGTTGACATCCGGATGCTCGACCGACAGCGCAACGACCCGGTCGGCCAGGTCCTTCGGCAACCGTTTGGTGTCGATCAGCCGGAGCAACAGAACCGCTCCGTCGCTCGACGCGGCGACCTGCTCGGCGATCTGCCGCTTCAAACCGGTGCTCACGTCGCTGGAGGCATTCAGAAGATCGGAGATGACCGCCGTGTCGCGCAGGGCGACGATTCCTCGGACGAGCGCGTCGGTGGCCTCAGCGGGACGTTTTTCGACACGCTTCAAGCGACGGGCCAGCTCCGCCGGGGCTCCGGCGACGTTGAACCGCACGAAGACGTCGACCGCCGGCGGGAGCGCCTCGCCCGCGAGCCGATCTTCTTTGAGGAGGCGCAAAACATCCGCCGCAAACGGTTCGAGGCCGGCGTCGCGAATGGCGACGATCGTTTCGGTCTTGAGCGACCGATTCGACAAGCTCTTTTCGATCGCTTCGCGGAACACCGGTTCGTCTTTCACCTTGTTCCACGGTCCCGACAAATTCCGCCGCAGCGCGTCGAGCGCCAGCTTCTTCACGTCGTCCGACGCCGTGCCGGTCAAAAGGGCCAATACGCTTTGACCGGCTTCCGCAGTCGAGAAGGCGCCGAGCGCGGACAACAATGTCTCGGCAACGTCTGGCGACAGATCGGGAGCCGACAGCTTCGACGACAACCATTTCGTGGCATCGTCGGGACGAAGGATCCGCACGATGTTGACCAGTCGCGGACTCACGACCGCCCCCGGTCGATCGACCACCTTTTGAAAGACTTCCGCTTCCCGCCCCCGCGCGGCAATCCCCAGCGTTTCGAGCAGATAGCGGTCGGAGCCGTCGTAGCCGTCGAACGCTTTCAGCACGAAGGCGGTCGCGGCGGGATTGGACGATTTTCCGGCCGTCAACAGGACTTCCGTCAAGGCATCGCCGGCCAAATCGCGATTCGTCGCGAACTTCAGGATTTCGTCGGTGTATTCGTCACCGTGCCTTCTGAGGATTCGAACGGCGAGCGATTGAAAGGGAGGATCAGCCGTCTTCATGACATGCAGCACAACATCTCGTCCCCTGCCGCCGATCCGATCCACGACCCACAGGCAGCGCGCCTGGAACGGAAGGTCTCCGCCAAGAACGATGGCGTTCACCAAAGACTCCAGAGCCTTTTCGCCGCTCGCCAAAAGCCGCTCTCGGGCCAGAAACTGAGTCGCCAGATTCGGGCTGCGGAGGCCTTCGAGCGCATCGGAGTCATTCACATACGGACCCGGCTTCCCTTTCCTGGCGAGTGTTTTCCCCTTCGGCGTCAGGCGATAGATGCGACCGCGCGAAGGGTCGTTGTAAGCGTGCCCTCCCACGCCGCCGTCGTACCAGTCGCTGACGTAGATCGAGCCATCGGGCGCGACGCACGGATCGACCGGACGGAAATAGTTGTCGCTGCTCGTCACGATGTTTTCGAGCGTTGCCGTATAGCCGATTCCCTTAAGGCGCTGGGGGTCGTAGCAGCGAATCTCGCGCGGGCCGGCGTCGCAATGGATGATCTTGCTCTTGTATTTCGGACCGAAGGAGTCGTGCTCGTAGAACGTCATCCCGCAGGGAGAGCCGAATCCGGTGATCAGCACGTAGGGGACGAAGCCCGGTTTGTCGGCCCGCCAGTGGTGGATCGGGTCGAAGCTGCCGTCAGGGTTGCGGATGTTCTCCGGCCCTCCGAACCAACCGTAGTTGCCCCCTTCGAGAATCCAGCAGATGCGGACGCTCTTGAGGCCGTCGTTGTCGTTGTCGCTGCACCAGACGTTGCCGAACGAATCGACCGCCAGCTCGACCGGATTGCGAAAATTGACGGCGAAGTCTTCGAGTTGCGTTCCGTCGGCTTCGCAGCGAATCATCCCGCCCCATTTGAACTTGATGTTGCGGCCATCGGGCCCGGTCACGTCGTAGCCGGTGTCGCCATTGGTCATGTAGAGCTTGTGATCGGGACCGAACACCTGGCTGTGTGTGCCGTGGTCGTGGTTCTTGCCGCCGAAACCGGTGAGAAACACCGTTCGCGGCCCGTCGGGGACGAGATCGTTGTTCTTGTCTTCGTAGAGGTAGAGATGGGGGGACTCGGCCACGTAAATCTTCGAGCCGGCGACGCAGATTCCCATCGCCGCGTTGAGGTCGCCGGTGAAGACCGTCATCTTGTCGGCGACGCCGTCGCCGTCGGTGTCTTCGAGGACCTTGATCTTGTCATCGGGCGGATCGGCGACGTTCTTGCGATACTTCGTCCCCTCCGTGACCCACACCCGGCCGTAGGTGTCGACGTCGATCGCGATCGGATTGACGACCATCGGCTCGGCGGCAAAGAGCTTGACTTCGAAGCCTTCGGCCGGCTGAAGCGAGGCGATTGTTTCGGCGGGAGGTTTTTGGGCGAATAAAACCGAGGACGATCCAATTACAAATGTGAGACATCCTGCCGCGAGTCGAACGCCGAATGGCGACAATCGCTTTTGAAGACGCTGTTGGAAGGGCAAAAAATAAGCGAGAATCGAAGGCATCCAATCTACTCCTCGTCAAATCTGTTGCCGTTTTGGTCCGATAGGCTTCTGCTTTTACGCCGGCTGATCCTCGTGAACGGTTCAGTTACCAATCCGAGAGAAACTCCAGTCGATCAATCATTCCCTCGGCGTCCAGCGTCTCTGCGAGATGGAGAAGCCGCAGGACAACGATACCCACCGGGAATCGCTTGCTGACGACAATTCCGGAATGACTCTCACCGCGAGCAAGAACCTCATGGTGAATGCGAGCAAAATCTCGAACATTGAATGAGAACAAAACCCGCCCCTGGCTCGTCGACCATTCGAGTCGGGATTCGTCCGGAAAACGAAGGCGACTTGATTCCGGAGTCGAAACGGCATCGAGCCCTTTTGTTCGCAGTTGGTGTGCAAGATTTCCGAAGACGTCTTCGTTGGTGAAGACTTGAATCGCGCTCATGACGTTTTTGCTTCTGCCGGACGCCCCCCCGGATAGAGCTTTTTGACTTCGGCTTCGTCATCAGCGTCCAAATCCGCTTGAATCTCGTCAACGTGCTCATACGCATACGCGAGCGCGTCGTGGACATCCGCGGGACGCACGTGCGGATAGTGTTGTACGATCTCCTCGACAGTCATGCCCTCCCGGTATAGCGAGAGAATCAAGCTGACGCGAATTCGGGTGTCGGCAATGACGGCACGCCCCCCACATTTCCCAGGAACCTTTTCGATATTTCGGAAATCGAACTTGTTCATCGTTATTCCTCGACAAGGGATCGACCACCCTCATCGTAGTCGATTCCTGCGGCAATGGTCCACTATTGCTGCACGATCCTGGCGGGCACGCCGCGAAGAGCGTTCACATTTAATGTTTTCCCCGCGGATACAGAAGGATGGCCGCCATCGCGAGAAGCAGGACGATCAGAAACGGATCCTTCCAGGGCAACAGATTGGAATCCGGCGGAGACAGATTCATGGCGAGAAGCGCCACGAGGAACAAGCCCGCGAGCCAGAAGCGCCAGGTTCGGTTATTTTTTTCGCTTGTCACAGCAGTTTTTTGAACTGGGCCCACGTCCGCGTGTTCGCGACGTCCTTCGCTTCGAGTCCGGCGCGGCGCGCCTGGTAGACGCCGTACTCCATCACGTCCAGCCCCTTCACGCTGTGCGCGTCGGTGTCGATGACGATCGGGATCCCCAGCGACTTGGCGGCGGCGGCCCCCACGTCGTCGATGTCGAGCCGGCTGGGGTGGGCGTTGATTTCGATCATCGTCTCGTGGTCGGCGGCCGCCTTGAGGACCTCGTCGAGGTTGAGATCGGCGCCGGGGCGCCTTCCCAACATGCGGCCCGTGAGGTGACCGAGCGCGTCGACGTGCGGTGAGCGAATCGCCGTCATCAAGCGCTTCATGATCTGTTCGCGGGGCTGCTTGAGGCCGTAGTGCAGGACGGCAATCACCCAATCGGCCTCCGCCAGCACCTCGTCGGGCAGGTCGAGCGTCGCGTCTTCGAGAATGTCGCATTCGATGCCGCACAACACTTCGATCCCTTTGGTCTGCTGGCGGACTTTGTCGATCTCTTTCCAGTGGGCTCGCAGCCGATCGGCGTCGAGACCGTTGGCCATCGTGACTCGCTTCGAGTGATCGGTGATGGCGATGTACTTGAGCCCCCGCGCTTTGGCCCCCGCAACCATCTCGGCAATCGTCGCCGCGCCGTCGGTGGCGGTCGTGTGCATGTGCAAGTCGCCGAGGATGTCGTCGAATTCGACCAGCTTCGGCAACCGCCCCTGCTCGGCGGCGTCGAACTCCCCTCGGTCTTCGCGAAGCTCGGGGGGAATCCAGGGCAGACCGACGGCTTTGTAGACCTCTTCTTCGGTGCGGCCGGCGATCGATTTCTCGCCACGGAACACGCCGTATTCGTTGATCTTCAGCCCCCGCTCCTGCGCCCGGCGTCGCAACACAATATTGTGCGCCTTGGAGCCGGTGAAATACTGGAGCGCGGCCCCATACGATTCTTCGGGAACAACCCGCAGGTCCATCTCCAGCCCCGATTTCAACCGGACGCGCTGCTTCGTCTCGCCGCGGGCCAGAACCTTCTCGACCAGCGGATGGGCGGCCAGTCGATCCATCGGCGGGGTCGAATCGTCGGCTGTTACCAGGAGGTCGAGGTCGCCCACGGTCTCGCGGCGGCGGCGGAAGCTCCCCGCGACTTCCGCCTCGTGGACTTCGGGCAGTTGCGAAAGATCGGCGAGGATCGCGTCAGCCAGCGGCTTGGCCTCGGCGAGATACACCCGCTGCCCCGCCTGTTCGATGTTTGCGAGTCCTTCGAGGATCGTCTTTGCCGTCTTTTCGCCGAAGCCCTTGAGCTGTGCCACGGCTCCCGACTCGGCCGCGGCTTTGAGCATTTCGAGACTGGAGACTTTGAGCTCGTTGAACAGGGCGGCGGCCTTCTTCGGCCCCAACCCTTGAATGCGCAGCATATCGACGACCCCACGCGGGACCTGCGTTCGGAGCTCTTCGAGCTGCGGCAAGCTCTCGGTCTCGACAATCGTCTTGATCTTCGCCGCGAGATCGCCGCCGATTCCCGGCAGCTCTTCGAGGCTGCGGTCCGGATCGCGAATGATCTCGGCGACGCTTTCGGGCAGGTCGCCGATCGTACGGGCCGCGTTGCGATAGGCCCGCACGCGAAACGGATTGGCGTTCTGGATCTCCAGAAGATCCGCCAACTCTTCGAAGATTTTGGCGACATCGGCGTTTTGCATACGGCCGATTATATGATGTGTGATTGCGATTTGCGCTTGCCCGGGTCGCGAAGAAGGGAGACGATGGAGAACGCGGCACCATCCGGTAACTCCGATCCATTGCATGTGCCGATTCCGCAATTGAGTGACGGCGAAAGCGGGTTCATGAATCGCTGGCCGCAGGTTGTTCTGATCGGCTCGTTGCTCCTCGGGTCGTGGCTCGGGATGCAGGCGGTGCATGAGCTGGGGCACGTCGTCGGGGCCTGGATGACCGGCGGTCGCGTGGCGCGCGTCGTCCTTGATCCGCGGACGATTTCCCGCACCGACCTGGCCGAGAACCCGAATCCCCTGTTTGTGGTCTGGGCCGGACCGGTCATCGGTGTCGCGCTGCCGCTCTTGGTCTGGAGGGTCGCCGTCGCGACGCGCTTGCCGGGCGCGTTTGTGCTCCAGTTCTTCGCGGGTTTCTGCCTCATCGCCAACGGATTGTATATCGGAATCGGGTCGTTCGGCGCCATTGGCGATTGCGGCGAGATGCTGCAACACGGCGCAACGGTTTGGCAACTCTGGTTGTTCGGTGCTGCCGCAGCGCCGCTCGGAATCCGGCTCTGGAACGGTCAGGGGCCACACTTTGGATTCGGTCCGGCCCAGGGACGGGTCAGCCGCGGCGCCGTGCACGGCTGTCTGGCCGCTTGCGTGGCGTTGCTGATGCTTGGCTTCGCCGTCGGCAGGGGCTAGCCAGTCCGACCCAAGCGTCGTACCAGGTCAAAAGTGGACTATGGGACGGGCGAGATGCGACTTCGGCCGGCTATGGCCCCCCCAGCCCCCTCGTACCTCACCTTGACCTCCATCGTCCGATTGACGTATACGACACGCTGGCGGCCTTTCGGCTGTGGTCGATCGAAATTGGAAACCCCGAGTCCCGGCATGTACATCCTGCAGCGCCGCGTCCTCAAAGACCTGCTCCAGGTGTTCGGCGGGGTCGCGACCGCGCTGACCTTGATGCTGGTCGTCGTGGGGGTGATCGGCGAGGCGACCAAGAGCGGCCTGGGACCGAACGAAATTCTCAAGATCCTGCCGTACGTCGTTCCCAGCCTGCTCCCCTTCACGATTCCGGCGACGTTTCTGCTCACGGTGTGCGTCGTTTACGGGCGGATGTCGGGGGACCAGGAAATCACGGCGATGAAATCGGCCGGGATCAACGTCATCGAGATTTTATGGCCGGCGTTCATCCTCGGGGCGACGCTCAGCCTCGGGACGCTGCTATTGACCGACCTGTTCGTCCCCTGGTCGCGCGCCAAAATCGAGCATGTGATCACGACGGCAATGGAAGACATCTTTCTCGACCTGTTGCGGGCCCGCAATGATTTTCACGACCCGGCGAGGGGAATTGCCGTCACCACCCATCGAGTCGAAGGCCGGCGCTTGATTGAAGCCACCTTCCGGTACACGCTCCCCGGCGGCCAGTCGGCGTTGATCACCGCCCGCGAGGCCACGCTCAAATTCGATTTGCAGAATCAGCAGATTCTGCTCGACTTGAAGGACGGCCAGATGGAAACGCCCGGCGGAACGTCGGTGAAAATTCGCGATCGCGAGTTGCAGTCGTTTCCACTCCCCACGAAATCGAACGGACCGATGCCTCCTCGCAACATCACGATCCAGGACATTCGGGCCGAACTGGCCAGCATCGACGGCGACTATGCGCGTCTTCAGGAACGGCGCGTGATCAATACGGCGCTCGCGCTCTCGACGGGCCGCTTCGAGGATCTGCTCCCCCCCAAACAGAGCGCCATCGATCGCACACTGTCGGCGCATGAAGAGCGCCGGCAAAAGCTCGTGACCGAGATCCACAGCCGGATCGCGCTGGCATGCAGTTGCTTTTTCTTTTCGCTCGTCGGCAGCCCATTTGCGATCCAACAGGGAAAGCGGCAATTCCTGACCAGCTTCGCCATCTGCTTCACCCCGATCCTGCTGATCTATTACCCCACCGTGCTGCTCACAATGAATCTCTCGCGCGCGGGAGATCTCAACCCCGTCTGGGGGATGTGGATCGGCAACGCGGGGCTGGCCCTCACCGCCGCGAGCGTGCTCCGCAAGGTTCTGAGGCACTGAATCGCCGGCCCGCGAGATGCAGCCGGGTGGCCGGAGAGCCCGGTTGCCATGACGGCCGCCCTGCCCCCGGAATCGCGCACTCTCATTCCTGTGCGAGGCTCGAAAGGGCCATCCCCTCGCCCGACATACGCGACAAGGGGTCGAGTGCCGGCCCGAAGAGAACCGGCTCGTCGATGCGTGAGATTTTCGTCGCGTTGAAAGGGCCCATCGGTTGTTCGCTTCGGGTGGCAGTCACCCAGACGCCGATGTGCTCGTAGCGGCCCAGTTCGACCAATTGGATCGTTGGCGGAAGCTTTGCAAGGAGCAACGGGACGGTTTCCGAGTTGGCGAAGAGCAGTGCCTGCGGCGCGCCTTTCAGTGCGGCCACGGTTCGATGAATGTCGTCCCAGTTGAACGCCTGAACTCGCTGCCGATTGAAATAGAATGCGAACGCGTCTTCTTCCTGTTTCAACGAATAGCAGACAATCGGGGTCGATTGTGCGATCTCAGTGCTGCAGAACTGAAGAATCGGCGAGACCTTGCAACGCTGAATGGCGATCGCTGGCGTAAAATCCTTGACCCCGTAGCTGAGCACAAACAAGCCATAAACCGCCGCCAGTCCCCACCGCACCGGAATGACCCGCGGCAGGCCCCGCGAGAGGGCCACCACCATCAGGATTCCGACGATCGTGAGCGTGAGATAGCCCCCGAACCGCGTACCCGCGCCTTCGCCCAGCAGCATGACGTCGATCGTTGCGACGACCGGCGAACCCAGCGTGAGAATCGCGCACAAATCGCGAGGCGAATTCGCGCGAACGTACGCCAGAAACCGCTGACGTGGCGCGCTTCCCAGAATCACGGCGAGCGCTGTCCCGATGACCAGGCACAGCGCGGGAATGACCGGCAGAATGTACGGTGGCAGTTTGCAGCTCGCCAGCGAGAACAATCCGAGCGTCCACCCGGCGAACAGCAGCAGGTAACCCACGTCCCACGTTCGATAGCGACGCGCCTCCTCGCTGCGGGCAAAAAACGCGATGGCGGCGGGAATCAGAATCGAGCACGGCGCCATGCCGATCAGCAGGATCGGGATGTAAAACCAGAGCGGCTCTTCGTGCGACAGACCGCTCACGAACCGTTCGATATGGTGCGTCCAGATGAATTCATAGAAGTGCTGCGGCTGACGGACCGCCATAACGACGAACCACGGGACGGCAATTCCCGCCACGATTCCCAGGTACGTCACCCAGTGCCGCAGCCGCAATGGATTTCCCGTGGAAGTCAGCCAGCACGAAGCCAGGAGCGGCGGCAGGCACAAGGCCGGTGCCACGGGGCCTTTCGTCAGCGTACCGAGACCGCAGGCCACGGCAGCGACGACCCAATACCCCGGTCGAAAGACTCCACCGCGGCAGGCCGCATAGCCGGCGAGCAAGCTCAGAGTAGTGAAAAATGTCAGCAGGCTGTCCATGAACAGGAACCGCCCCGACAGGATGAATCCGATGCACATGATCTGCAGGAACGCGCCGAGCCATGCAGCGCGCAGGCCGACCAGCACCCGTCCAATCCAGAACATGCCGAGAACCGTGCCGACTGCCGCCATCGCGGTCACGAATCGGGCGGCGAACTCGTTGATGCCGAACAGATGGAAGCTGCCGGCAGTCAGCCAGTACAACAATGGGGGCTTATCGAGGTACGGCAGCCCCTGGCGTGTGGGAACGAGCAAGTTGCCCGATTCGACCATCTCTTTCGCAATTTCGGCATACCGTGTCTCGTCGGGGTCAAGCAGCGGGTAGGACAGATTCGGAAGAACCGCAACGGCCGCGATTGCGCCCAAAATGGCAGCTCCCGCCAGCGACTTCCAGAGCGGATGTGGAGCCGCGGCTTCGGGCGAGGTCGGACACGTAAAGAGGATTTGTGACCACCAGAAGGACAGCAACGTCTTCAGCACCGGGAATACGTGAGCGATCGAGACTTTGCTTGTCCCTCCCTGCCTCGGACGATGGGTCACGCCGATCTCGGCGACTGTGAGACCTGCCTGACGAGCGCGGGCCAGCAACTCGGCGTTGAAGAAAAAACCTTCGGCGTCGAGCCCGGCCGAGTTCACCCAGTTCCGACGGAAAATCTTCAGAGCGCAGTCACAATCGGTCACTCCTGTGCCCAGAAGCGTCCGCGCCAGGATATTGAAACCCTTCGAGTACACCTTGCGGCGCCACGGATCCTGCCGATCGACACGAATGCCGCAGACGATGTCGGCGGTTCGAGCTAGTGGCAGGAGACGGTCCAGTTCGTGCAAATCGAATTGGCAGTCGGCGTCGGTGAAAGCAACCCATTCATAGCGGGCTTCGCGAAAGCCGCGGCGCAATGCGGCGGCATAGCCGACATTCTCCGGTAGCGTGACAATGCGCACCTGCGGAGTGTGGCGTGCCGCGTCGAGAGCCACGGCCCGTGTCCCATCGGTGCTGCCATCGTCGACGACGATGACCTCGTAGTCGACATCGAGCGCGCTTAGAGCCGCCACGGCTTCGAGGATTGCCTGGCCGATGATCGGCTCTTCATTGTGGGCCGGAATGACCAGGCTGAGGTTCTGTCGCCCGGTGAGCGGCGCAGGACGTGTCCCAGGCGATATCAAGGCGGGAGCATTCGTGTAGGACATGGCATCCTTGCTATTTAACCCCTATGATTCAAAGGGGATAAGTGGACACGAGGGATCCCCCGTGTTTCCGGCGCAACCCACCATGGTTGCTCCCGTTTGCCGCGAGCACAGGCGAAGACCTGTTATATCAATCCCCATTTTCCGTCAAGCCGGATCATCGCAAATCATGGATGTCGGAAGAATTGCGACACGAGCTCGGCGAAATCCGACCGGTTCCTGTACAGTCCGGGCGGGTCTGTCTAACGATCTCGGTGGCGTTGGAGTCCTCCAGTGCTATTGATCGTCGTTCCTTGTCCAAAAACAGGAGGCAAGACATGCCGGTCGTAGTGATTTTGAGGTGTTTTCCGCATGCATTGCTAGTGCTTTGTCAACACGAAGAGTTCGGGTGCCACGGCCAGCGCCCGGAGGAAGTCGGCCGTGTGAATGGTGAGTTGATGGGCCTCGTCCAATAACG
>JAGVKR010000438.1 GCA_020050375.1 Planctomycetales bacterium | reverse complement strand
GGTGGTGACGCGGCGCCTGTGGCGCGGCGCAACGGCGGAGCGCGGCATGCGAGCAATCCGAACTGTCACGATCGCCATCCCGATCGCATTAGCAGTCGCGTCGATTGCCGGCTACCACTACACGGCCCTTCAACTCGCGCTGCGATCGATCGAGACGACCGGATTTGTCGTTGGCGTGTATGCGCTACATGTCCTTTGTTCGCAGTGGGCGCGGGTGGTCCGGCAGACTCCATCGACCGCCATCGATCGCGACGAAAGCGGGAAGATTCCACTCGACACAGGAGACGCACAGGATGAATCGGCCTCTGAAGCGACAGATAGCGTCGCAAAACCGGCGACTGTGTCGGCGCAAGTGCAACGCCTTGTACGACTCGGCAGCGTTGTCGTGCTCATCGGCGGGGTGATCGCAATCTGGTCCAGCATCGTTCCGGCGCTCAAGCTGCTGCATTCCGTCAAAGTCTGGCCCTACCCGGTTGAGCTGGTCGACCCGGCCATGGCGCTCGAAGAGGCAGCGAAGATTGTCACGCTGGCTGGTGTGCTGGCGGCCATCGGGATTGCGGTTGTGACGTTGGCCGCCGCACGCAACGTGCGCGGAGCGCTCGAACTGACGCTTCTGCGGCACGTCCCGCTGGATGCCGGCGCTCGGTACGCGGTCGCAGCCATCTGTCGTTACGTGATCGCGCTGGTCGGGCTGCTGACAGCTTGCTCGTGCGTGGGGATCGGCGCGTCACAGCTCAATTGGCTTGTAGCGGCGATGACGGTCGGGCTGGGGTTCGGCCTCCAGGAGATCTTCGCCAATTTCGTATCCGGGCTAATCCTGCTGTTCGAGCGCCCGGTCCGGATTGGCGACATCGTCTCGGTCGAGGGGGTGACCGGAAGCGTCACGCGGATCCGCATCCGCGCGACGACGATCACCGACGGCGACATGCGCGAGTTGATCGTCCCCAACAAGGAGCTGATCACGGGGCGGGTCATCAACTGGACGTTGTCGAACACCGTGGCCCGGATGACGATCTCGGTTCGAACGGCACACGGAGTCGACCCCGACAAAGCCCGCAATCTGCTACTGGCCGTCGCCACGCAACACCCGCTCGTCCTCAAGCAGCCGCCGCCGCAGGCGTTGTTCGACGAATTCACCGACAAGACGCAGAATTTCACGTTGCGCGTGTTCATGGCCAATTGCGACGTGTATCCGCAACTGCGACACGAACTGCTGACGTCGATCCAGCGAACGTTCCGACAGGCGGGGATTGGACTCAATTCGTCCGACGCGGCCTCGCTGCCGGTTCCCGTGCTTCCACCCGAGCAACGTGCCGCATAGGACGGGTTTCACAACGAGTGTTGTTGAGCGCCCGCGTCGCGGCGGCTAGAGTGATTGCAGACTCCCAGCAATGTGTCGGGGCATCCCCGGTCAGGAGTGCTGCACGTGGACGACGGGATTAATCCGAATCCTTCGACCGACAACTCAATCTCGTCGGGACTTCTGACAGGCGTTCGGGCGCACGACGCGGCGGCCTGGCGGCGTCTCTCGCAGTTGTTCAGCCCCGACGTCTATGGCTGGGCGCGGACGGCGGGCCTCCAGCCCAGCGACGCCAGCGACGTACTGCAGGAAGTCTTTCGGTCGGTGGCGGCGAAGATCGGCGAATTCCACCGCAACGGGCCAGGCGACAGTTTTCGAGGCTGGCTCTGGACGATCACGCGGAACAAGATTCGCGATCACTTTCGCAGCCCGACGGCTTTCGATCGGGGAGTCGGCGGGACCGACGCCTGGCGAAGGATGGAATCGATTCCCGAGTCGGCGGACTCCGATGAAAGCGCCCTGACGATCGTTCCCTCCAAAGGGCGCCTGTCGCATCGAGCGCTCGAGTTGATCCGAAGCGAATTCGAGGAGCAAACGTGGCGGGCGTTCTGGATGGTCGTCGTCGAAGGGATTCCCGCGGTGGAAGTCGCCGCCGATCTCGGCACCACGGCCGGCGCCGTCCGCCAGGCCAAATATCGCGTTCTGCGGCGACTGCGCCAGGAAACCGAGGGGTTGCTGGAGTAGGGGGGAAGGATTCGGGATTCGGGATTCGGGATTCGGGATTCAGGATTCGGGATTCAGGGGTCAGGGATACTCGGGTGCGATCGCCCCGAATCCACGATCCTTGAGGTTCGACGCGGCGACCAGTATTCCGCACTCCGAATTCCCCACTCCGCACTCTTTTTGCTATCTTCCAGGATTTGCTGTGACGCTCCGCCGTTGTTTCGATAGAGGGGTCTGATCCAAACACAAAAGAGGCGCACGCCATGCCCACCTGCCCATGTCCCACGCCGGAAAAACTGGCCGCTTTCGTCCTCGGAACGGCCGATTTGCACGACCCATCGACCATTGCCGAGCACGTCGATGAATGCGCGGCCTGTGGGTCCATCGTCGGGGATCTGGAATCGTCCGTCGATCCGCTGGTTGACGGCTTGAAGGTCAGGTCGGCCGAGGAGGAATTCGTGACCGAGTCCGAGTATCAGCAGGCGCTGGCGGCGATTGCCGCAATCGGGCGAGATCCGTCGTTTCTCCCCTCGACGAACGCCGGTGGCAACGCGGCAGCGAATATTCCAGGTGACGGCCGGATTCGCGACTACAAATTGCTCAAGGAGCTGGGCGCCGGGGGAATGGGACGGGTTTACCAGGCGCTGCACACGCAACTGGAAAAAATCGTGGCGGTTAAGCTTCTTCCGCGCGAACGGACGAATGACCGGCAGGCGATCTCACGTTTCAAACGCGAAATGAAAGTGGTCGGCCGGCTCGATCATCCGCAGATCGTTCGTGCCTTTGATGCCGGGGTCGACGGCGACACGCATTTCCTGGTCATGGAATACGTCGATGGACTTGATTTGGGGACGCTGGTCGAGCGACTCGGTCCGCTGCCGATTGCCGACGCGTGCGAGATCATTTGTCAGGCCGCACAGGCGCTGCAGCACGTGTACGAGCACGGGCTGGTCCATCGCGACATCAAACCGTCGAACCTCATGCTGGCGTTCGGAGCGGCAAAACCGCAAGCGACCGGGAATGCCCCCGGCTCTGCGGCGAGCGGTATCGCCCGCCCGATGGTGAAATTGCTCGACCTGGGGCTGGCGCTGTTGCATGAAACGCAACCTGCGGGAGCAGAATTGACCGGTACCGGCGACGTGATGGGAACGGCCGACTATATCTCTCCCGAGCAGGCCGAGAGCAGCCACGCCGTCGACATTCGTGCCGACCTCTACAGTCTGGGATGCACGCTCTACAAATTGATCACGGGACAGTCCCCATTCAGCGGCCCGGAATACGACACGCCGGTGAAGAAGGCGGTCGCCCACGTCCGCCGGCAACCCGTCGCGATCGACGTCCGACGACCGGACGTGCCTGCGCCGCTCGCAACTCTGGTCGATCGACTGTTGGCTAAATCCCCCGCCGACCGATTCGCGACGCCCGCCGAAGTCGCGATCGCCTTCGAACCGTTCACGGCCGGAAGCAACCTGGCGGAACTGGCGGATCGCGCTCGAGCGTGCGCCCCCCCCGCAGGAAGCAGCCCCTGCCCGATGGGTTCCACCGACATTCATCTCACGTCCCCCGGCGCCGACACCGATTCACCACGAAAGGTGGTTCCCATGATTCAATCTGCCGCAGTTCGCCCGTCTGTTTCTCACTCGACGACAGCGTCATCCTCGCTTTCCGCCAACGAACGAAAACGCGGGACACGAGTCGGAATCCTGATTGGCGCCGTCGTGCTGGCTGCCATTGGCTTCTGGAGCTCATCGCATAACAATCGCAGTCCGGAGAAGATCTCGATCAAAGCTCTGCCGAGCGTTGAAACTGGATCCACGGCACCGGTTGCCGAGCCAACCGAAACCAAATCGGGTGCGATCGTTGCGTCAGCTCCGGTTGGTGAAGAAGACGCATCCCAAACCGCTGAGAAGCAGCCGACGTCACTTGCGGCCAATGAGGCGCTTGCCGATCCGCAGAAGGACGCCGCCAACGGCGCGGTCGCCGGCAGCGAACCAGCCGAGCCATCGACCGAGGTCTACCCGACCGCCGTCTTCACGTTCGATGAGCGCGGGAGTGGCATCGCCGGCTACGGGGCCAAGATCAGCGACTTTCTAAACGCTTCACTGGC
>JAGVKR010000023.1 GCA_020050375.1 Planctomycetales bacterium | reverse complement strand
GACAATGGTGCGCAATGTGGGTTAGGGGTCAGGGGGCAGGCAGGCGTAAGAGGCCGCTGCCGCCTGATCTCCATCCCCTGACCCCTGCCGCCTGATCCCTGACCCCTGATCCCTGATTACCATCTGGACCAGTTTCGGCAGATTTTGCTATATCGCCGCCACGCTTCTGTGGATGTTCCAACTCTTGTAACCCTGGTGAGTATCAAATTGTCTCGCAGCCCGGCTCTTTGTGATGCCTCGGCCGTTTCGAAGGCATCCGGTTCTTCGTCGGACGATCGACCAGCCACTCAAGCGATCTTGCCGTCGGTTCGCCGAAGGAGAGTGAATCGCCGGCTGCTTTGGATGGCGACCCCGATCGTCGCCGCGATCACATTGGCCTTCCACCCGGGCTGGGTCCGCGACGTCCGCGACCAGTTCCTTCCGAAGCGCTGGGGAGTGGTCGAGCCGGGAAAGATCTACCGCAGCGGTCAGATTTCAGGGACGCTGATCAAGCGGATGCTTGAAGAGAACCACATCGAGCGGGTCGTCGATCTGACGATGGACAATCCCGCCGACCGATATCACGAGGCGGAGCTGAGCGCGATCAAGGAACTGGGGATCGAGCGGCAGCTCTTCCCGCTGCTCGCCGACGGGACGGGGGACGTGAAGACCTATGCGGCCGCTGTCGCCGCCGTTGCCGATGCCGAACGGGCGGGTCATCCAGTGCTCGTCCACTGTGTCGCCGGCACGCAGCGAACCGGCGGCGTCGTCGCCACGTACCGGCTGCTCGTGCAGAAGAAGAGCCCGGAAGAGGTGTTCGCCGAATTGCGCCACTACAAGTACGACCCGCGGCACTCTCCGAAGCTGATGGCCTACCTCAACGAGCACATGCCGGAGCTGGCCGACGAGCTGGTCCGCCACGGAACGATCGAAAGTGTTCCGGAGCCGCTGCCGGTGTTGCGGGCGGAGTGAAGGTCACGACACGTCGGGCGACGCGAAGAGACAAGCGGGCGGCGAGCGCGGGTCAAAGAAAACACCGCGTGACACTCGTTGCCGAGCATCACGGGGCGTTCGTCATTTTGACACCGCTGCAAGTCTGTGATAACTTGAAGCAAGAGCAGCTTCCGTATTGCGAGGCACCGTATGATCCAGCCCAAGCCGAATGTTTTGGAGAGTTTCCATCGCTTCATCGGCCAGCAACTGGAAAGCGATGCCGCCATTGGAATGTCCCCCGAACAGGCGCTTGCGCAGTGGCGGGAACAGCAAGAGACCATCGCTGCGATTCAGGAGGGGCTGGTGGACGTTGAGGCCGGGCGGACCAAGTCGCTCGACGAGTTCGACCGCGGTTTCCGGGAGCGGCACGGAATCAAAGGGACAAAGTGACGCTGCCCGTCCGTGTTACCGATCGCGCGGAGCACGATGCTGACAGCATTTTCGCCTGGCTTGCCGAACGGTCAACCGGCGGAGCCCTACGCTGGTACGAAGCTTTTCTCGATACCCTGCGTGCTTTGCCTGCGAAAGCGACAGCTTGCGGATTGGCCCCCGAATCCGAGTGGTGCAAAATGGATGTCCGGCAGGCAATTTTCAAGACTCGGCAAGGCCGGGCCTATCGGGCACTGTTCGTCATCGAAGGCAAGATCATCCATGTCGTCGGTGTTCGCGGCGCGGGACAGGATTGGGCCACGACTGAGGATCTCGATTTGCCGCAGTAGCGCGGCCACAATACCGAAGTCCCGGAGCAAATGCTCTACGATCGGGGCACGGCGGATATCGGCAATGGTCGGCCCTACGGAATTGGAATGATGCCAGGGCCGCTGTCGTTCGGAAAATCGCGATAAACACCTGCCCCTTCCGGGGCCGGTTCAGTCAACGCAATGCCGAAGGTGGGAGTCGAACCCACACACCCTGTCAGGGGTACCGGATTTTGAATCCGGCGCGTCTGCCATTCCGCCACTCCGGCCAGAGTGCTGCCGCGTCAAGGCGGCGAATGTCTTATAGCCCCGCCGGGAAGGCGATTCAAGCCAGTTCATGGCGAAGGACGACTGCGGAAGCCCGAATGGCGAAGGAAGCCCAAAAGACAAATGTCTAAGGAAATTCAAACGACAAAATCAAAAATCTCAACGGTAGCTTTTTGTCTTTTTGCATTTTGACTTTCCTTCGACATTCGGATTTAGACATTCGCCACTTCCGCACGTTCGCGCTCCGCCGCAGAACAGTGCCGGTTGAGGCAGCCGTTTGCTACACTGATCGTTCGTGACAATAGCGTGGCGAATTGGTGCCGATGATTGCGAAAGGTTGCCTGCGATGGCGCGTGCGGCGCTTTTGGAAAGTTCGATTCCCGGTGTTCCGGTTCGGCGCGGGAAGGTCCGCGACGTTTACGATTTCGGCGACCGGCTGTTGATCGTCGCCAGCGATCGGATCAGCGCGTTCGACTGGGTGCTGCCGACGGGAATCACCGACAAGGGGCGGATCCTCACGCAGTTGAGCGAGATGTGGTTCCGACAGCTCGAGACGCCGCATCATCTATTGAGTATGGACCCCACCTCCGTGCCGCTTCCCGCGGGGATCGACGGCGAGGCACTCGTCGGGCGCTCGATGGTCGTGCGGAAGACCGAAGTCTTTCCCGTGGAGTGCGTCGTCCGGGGTTACCTGTCGGGTTCGGGATGGAAGGAATACAAGCAATCGAGCGCCGTGTGCGGCATTCCTCTGCCGCGCGGCTTGCGTGAGAGCGACCAGCTCCGCGAGCCGATCTTCACCCCGGCGACCAAGGAAGAATCGGGGCACGACATCAACATTCCGTTCGAGCGGATGGAGGAGATCGTCGGGTCGCCGGCGGCAAATGAACTTCGGCGCCGGAGCATCGAGATCTACCAGCGTGCGGCCGATTACGCGCGCACCAAAGGGATTCTGATTGCCGACACGAAATTCGAGTTCGGCAAAGTGGGGAACGAAATCATCCTCATTGATGAAGTCTTGACGCCTGACAGCTCGCGCTTCTGGCCCGCCGACCAGTACGCCCCGGGACGCGGGCAGCCGTCGTTCGACAAGCAATTCGTCCGCGACTGGCTGGAAACGACCGGCTGGAACAAGAACAGTCCCCCGCCGCGGCTCCCCGACGACGTCGTGCTGCGAACCCGCTCCAAATACATTGAAGCGTATGAGCGCTTGTCAGGGAAAAAGTTCGCGTGGGCGTGAGTGCTGTGAATTCTGTGGATGAATCAGTGTGTGACCCCGCAAGCGGGCCACGGGCTGGGTGGCACGCCCTGACGGTCGGGTGGCACGCCCAGAGCAAAGCGATGGGCGTGGCGCGCGTCTCGTGACGCTCCCTCTTCTTTGGACATTCGGACCGAACTTTTTCGATTTACCTTTTGCCGTACGAAGCGAGTCAGCAGCGATTCGAGAGACTCGCCACGCCCTTTCCGTTGGTCAGGGCGTGCCACCCGGCCGTCGCGGCACTTTGCGAATCAATTCGGCAGCCAACGCGTTCACGGCGCCTTTTGAATGCGTTTCGCAAACTTCTCGACGTTGACGACGCGCCGCTTATGATAACCTCGGGCGATCGTTTCGCTCCCGCTGCTGGCGTCGAGCTGATACGAGATCACCGGCCCTTCGCAGTGGACGACGCGGGCGATGCAAACCACTTCGCGGCCCATGAGTGTCGGCGCCAGGTGATCGACCGCCACATGCGTGCCGACGGTGATTTCTCCCGCATCGAGCGACGGGAGGGCCGCGTTCAGCGCGGCGTATTCGAGAAACCAGATCAGCGAGGGCGTCGACAGCACCGGAGGCAGCCCCGGCGCGCCGAAGTTCACGGTCTGCTTTTCTTCGACGGTGAAGCGCATTTCAGAGCTCGTGCCGATTCGGGGCGGGGCTTTCATGGTGCGTCGATCTCATTCGTCTCTTGGCACGTTTTGCCGATACCGCATAACATGCGCGCGGCGCGCCGGCCATCTGACCACAAGCTCCGGCGGCTGTCCAGTTGTGGCAACCTTCGGAGGTCCTCGATGTTCCAGAATCTCGTGCTGTTGTCGGTCGCCGGGGCTGCGGGGACATTGGCCCGTTATGGCATGAGCGAAATGGTTTCGCACCTCCTCGGGAGAAAGTTCCCCTGGAGCACGCTCTCGGTCAACCTGCTCGGGAGCCTGCTGTTCGGTCTGGTCTGGACGCTGGCGGACGAGCGGAAGCTGATCTCGCCACAGGCGGGGTTGGTGATCCTGACCGGCTTCATGGGGGCCTTCACCACATTCTCGACGTTTGCGTTCGAAAGTGGCCAGTTGTTGTCGACAGCGAGGTGGGACCTGTTGCTCGCGAACCTCGCCGCCCAGAACGGGCTAGGGCTGCTGGCGGTGTTCGCCGGTCGCACACTGGCGCGATGGATGTGAGGAGCGGCGGAGGGAAGAAGGAGAGAAGGAGAGAAGGAGAGAATGAGAGAATGAGAGAATGAGAGAGGGGGAGACTGGGAGACAGAGAGTGGAAGAGACCCCCTGCTAGTTCTTCTCTGAGTCTCCCCCTCTCCCCCTCTCCCCGTCTCTCATTCTCTCTGTCTCCTTGCCTCTCTGTCTTCAACCACCGTGCTCGCTCCTTCGCGCCCGCCACACTCCCTTTTCACGCGCACACCGCCCCGTTACATTGCACGCCGGTCACATCTCTCTCGCTCAGCTCGGAGTTGCGGACACGATGAGTGCGTTTCTCGGGATCGACGTTGGGACCAGTGGCACAAAGACGCTGGCCATGCGGAAGGACGGCAGGATCCTCGCCACCGCAACCGTCGAGTATCCGCTGTCGAGTCCGAAGCCGGGCTGGTCCGAGCAGAATCCCGAGCATTGGTGGCAGGCGACGATCAAAAGCGTTCGGGCCGTTCTCAAGCTGGCCAGGCTCAAGCCGGCCGACGTGGCGGGGATCGGCCTTTCGGGACAGATGCACGGCAGCGTGTTTCTCGATGCCCGGCAGCAGGTGATCCGCCCGGCCATTCTGTGGAACGATCAGCGGACAGCGGCAGAATGTGCCGAGATCGAGGCGAAGGCGGGAGGCCGGGCGGCATTGATCGAGCTTGTCGCCAACCCGGCCCTGACCGGTTTCACCGCCCCCAAAATTCTCTGGCTGCGAAAGCACGAGCCGCGGCATTTCGACCGCGTGCGGCAGGTCTTGCTCCCCAAAGATTACGTCCGGTTCCGGCTGACGGGGGAGTTCGCCACCGAAGTCAGCGATGCTTCGGGGACGCTCTTGCTTGATGTTCGCAACCGCCGCTGGTCGCGGTCACTGCTCGAACGGCTGGAGCTGGACCCGGCGCTCCTGCCGACCGTGTTCGAGTCGGAAGAAGTCAGCGGGCGAGTCACCAAAGCGTCAGGCAAGTTGCTCGGCCTGCCGGAAGGGGTTCCGGTCGTCGGGGGGGGAGGCGACCAGGCGGCGGGGGCCGTGGGAAACGGCATCGTTCGCAAGGGAGTGATCTCGGCGACGATGGGGACGAGCGGAGTCGTGTTCGCCCACAGCGACGACGTGCAGTACGACCCGCAGGGGCGGCTGCACACGTTCTGTCACGCGGTCCGCGACAAATGGCACGTGATGGGAGTCGTCCTTTCCGCCGGCGGCAGCCTGCAATGGTATCGCAACCAGTTCGCCGCCACTGAGGTCGCCCAGGCCCGCAAACAGAAGATCGATCCCTACGAACTGCTGACCGCGCAGGCGGCCGAAGCGCCGCCGGGCTGCGAGGGGCTAATGTTTCTCCCGTACCTGACGGGCGAGCGGACGCCG
>JAGVKR010000727.1 GCA_020050375.1 Planctomycetales bacterium | reverse complement strand
CGTAGCGCCCCGGCCGGGCCGTCCGGCGGCGGGCGGCACGATTGCGGTCGACTGCCGCTTCGTCGCTACAATCTATTGTCCGGGACCGTGATCCGCGTTGTCAATCCAAGATCAAGGCGCCTCGACGCACCTTGCAAACTCTTCCATCTCGGCGCGGCCGCCAACGATTAATGGGGTCCGCTGATGGATACTCGACGGGACGGACTCCATCACGCGGCCGGTGCCATTCGAAGCGCTGCCCCCCGCCTGCTCGGCGATGAAGGCGATCGGATTGGCCTCGTACAACAGGCGCAACTTACCGGTTGGATGATCGACCGTCGGCGGGTACAGAAAGACTCCCCCGCGCAGCAGCGTCCGGTGAAAATCGGCAACCAATGAGCCAATATAGCGTGAGCTGTAATGCTTTCTCCGCAGGCGATCGAGGTAATCTCGGTAACCTGGCGGAAAGCCATCCTGGTACGCTTCGTTGACCGAGTAATACTTGCCGCGCTCCGGGATGCGGATGTTCTCGTGGCTCAAAACGTACGCGCCGACGGAGGGGTCGAGCGTGAAACCATGCACTCCCTGCCCCGTCGTGTACACAAGGATCGTTGAGGATCCATAAACAACGTATCCCGCCGCAACTTGTGTTGTGCCCGGTTGTAGCACGTCGGACGTTCCATCGTCGGCGGCCGTCGGGGCCGATTCCGGTCGTCGTAAAATCGAAAAAATCGTTCCCACCGACACGTTGACGTCGATGTTCGACGACCCATCCAGCGGATCGAAGACAATCGCGTACTTCGCGTTAGCCGATCGGCTGCGGACCGTGATCGGCTCCTCGTTCTCTTCCGAAGCCAGCACCCCCACCGAGTCGCGAACCCCCAGGCAGTGGAGCAGCGCCCGGTTGGCGTAGACGTCGAGCTTCTGTTGCTCTTCCCCCTGGACGTTGACCGCTCCCTGCTCTCCCAGAATGTCAACAAGCCCGGCGCGGCGGACTTTGGCCTGGATCATCTTGGTTGCCAGCGTGATCCCGGACAACAGCCACGAAAACTCGCCCGATGCATCGGGAAAGTGCTGTCGCTGCTGCTCCAGAAAGTACTGCTGAGCCGTCATGATCGGCCGATCGGAGAACTTCTCGCCATATCCACCCTGAACCATGCCAGTCCCTCGCAACACATTGCCCAATAAGGGGTTAACAACAAATAGATCATTACGCTCCAACCGAGTCGCGTCAACTCTGCCCGATGACATTGCAGTCGCACAACCGATACAACCGATACATTCGATACAACGCCTATGTTCTTACGGTGTGGACGGCCAGCGCGCTCTGCCGGCATTCGCATTACTTTTGACTTGCCCGGTTCGACACCGGCCCGGCCCTCGGATCAGTTTTGGACGTGACACAGCACCTGCGGCAACAACCGGATTCGTGGTGGATCCAATCGCTTCTGGCGATTGCGCTCTCAGGCTGCGCCACAACGTCGCCCTCGAGCAAGCTCGACGCGGCAAAACGCGAACCTGTTCCCCCTGTGGTGCGACCGGCCGCGGCCTCCACCCCCGAAACTCTGGACGACGCTCGTTCCGAAACTCGCGGGCGTCCACGATTGAACGACCAGAAGGAATCGCCCATCCGCGCTCAGGCTTCGGA
This sequence comes from Planctomycetales bacterium, assembly GCA_020050375.1. GTDB lineage: Bacteria > Planctomycetota > Planctomycetia > Planctomycetales > Planctomycetaceae > SIAF01. The sequence continues at coordinate 3,957 of JAGVKR010000727.1, read as the reverse complement.
CCGAAAGGCCCGCGAAGATCAGGCAGCGCAGGACGCAGCCGATGCGGGAGCGATTCAACTTGTGAGTTACGACGACGATCCGGTCAGCGAAACTCGCTCCTCGACCGCGAAAGCCCGATCGACACTATCGGATCGCCTGCGAATACCCGAAGAATTGCCTGGCGCCGACGCCCCCCCACTGACCCTCGCCCCATCGGATCCCAGTCATCCGGAGGACAAGGGGTTGGCAATCGACACGCTGTTTCCGGGGTTGCCGCGGCTGGCCTCCGAGATCCGCACCGAAGGGGCGCCGGAGCTTGTGCACCTGACGTTGACGGACCTCGAACAGATGGCCCTCAACAACAATCCGCTGATCACACAGGCTGCGGCGGACATCGAGGCCGCAATGGGCGGCGCGGTTCAAGCCGGAGCCTACCCGAACCCGACCGTTGGTTACGAAGCCGACACCGTCGGATCCTCCGGCACGCGCAACTATCAGGGGATGTATTTCATCCAGGACATCGTCACGGCAGGCAAGCTCGATCTCGCCCGCTCGATCGCCAACGTCGACCTGATGAACAAGCAACTCGCCCTGCGCAAGGCCCGCGCCGAATTGCTGCAAAAAGTTCGTAACGGCTATTACGTGATGCTCGTGGCACGCGAGAACCTGAAATACAGCGAAGCGATTGTCGTCCTGACAAACGAGGTTTTCCGCGTCCAGGTCGAGCAACTCAAAGGGGGCCAGGCTGCGGCTTACGAGCCGATGCAGCTTCGGGCTCTGGCGGTTCAGGCGCGCGGCGCGTTTCAAGGGGCGAAACTCCGTTACGTCTCGGCCTGGAAGCAGTTGGCGACGTTGCTGGGAGACGCCAACATGCCCACCCCGATTCTGGACGGAGTCGGCGCGCAGGTCAATCTGCCGATCGACTACGAAGCGTCCCTGGCCTACCTGCTCAGCACCCACACCGACGTTCTCACCGCGCGGAACCTCGAGTTTCGGGCGCGCCTCAACGTCCGCCTCGCCGAAGTCACTCCCGTTCCCGACGTCAAAGTTTACTCGGCCATTCAGCGCGATTTCACGACCCCCCCCATTGGACGAACGACGTACAACCTCCAGATCGGGGTGCCCGTGCCCGTCTTCAACCAGAACCGCGGTGGCATTCAGAAAGCTCGCGGCGAGCTTGTTCGGGCGGCGGAGCAGCTCGGTACGGCGCGTCTGGAACTCGCGTCGCAACTCGCCGACGCCTTCGAACGCCACGAATACAACCGCATCCTGATGCAGTACTACCACGACCAGATCCTCCCCGATCAGGCCCGTGTCTATCGCGGAGTCTACGAACGCCATCAGCAGGCCGGGGGTGTCGGAGAGCAAGTGGCCTTCGTCGACATCATCGTGGCCCAGCAGAACCTGGTGGCCTCGATCACCAGTTATATCGCCGCCATGAACGGTCAATGGGGCGCTTACGCCGACCTGACCGGGCTCCTGCAACTCGAAGACCTGAACCTGCTCCCGCTCGCCACCCCGTCCGCGCCCCCGCCTGCACCGGCCCTGCCGATCGACATTGACGAAAAGATGTGACAGTTGCGCAAAGCGTTCTGAATTCAAGGCCGATGCGGATTTTGCCGATAATTCCCAAGGGTCCTGTAAGGATTTGCCTCACTCGAAAGATTCGACGCATGAATCGCCTCACCACACTGACATTGGGCATCGTCGCCCTCACCTGGGCCACAGGTTGCTGCTGCCACAAGTACCAATCCAGTTGTGTCGACTGGGACGACGGCTGCCGCACCGACAACGTTGACGATTGCCGCCAGAAGCATGGCCGACATCGCGACCGCAACTGTCGAGACGACCGCTGCCGCGAAGATCGCCGCGGCGACCGACGGCGCGACGAGAACGGCTGCTATCCGACCGATTGCTGCGAGACGGGCGGAGCCCCAGGAACGTTCGCACCGAGTGCCGGCAGCTATGACACCGGCGCCATGATGGGTGGAAGCGGCTGCTCGGGTTGCTCTGGCGGAATGCCCGCCATGAGCGTGCCGACCTCGGGCGGATGCGCCTCGGGAAACTGCGGAGCGTCAATGCCGACCTACGGTGGTCAACCGATCGATCCCTCGTCAGGATGGACGATCGTTCCGTCACCTGGCGCGACAGGCTCTGAACCGGTCCAGGCGCCGCCGTCGGGAAACAACCAGACCCCCGCGAGTCCGACTTCGGCCATGACGCCTGTCCCCATGCCAATTGCACCGCCGGCCGGATCGGGTCGTTGAATCGAGATTTGAACCGTGCGCACGTTTCGGCTGGCGATCAGCGGCGATATTCTCAACGAACATGGTGAAGATGCCTGTGGCGGCCTGCCGCTGTCGAAACTCGACGCGGCGCCTCACATCCGGTATGACTTCACGCTCGATCACGCGCCACGTCCGGGAGACACCGGTTACTGGCGCCGATTCTATTCGCTCGAAATCTCGCCGCACGATTTGGCGGGTGGCGACGGTCGCGGAATCGACGGGCTGATCCCGCTCAGGCCGTGGCTCAAGCGGCTGGTTCTCGAAGGGGCCGCCGGAACGCTTGTCGTCGTCGGCCGTTCCGGCGCGGGATATGATAAGGTCGACGTCGCCGCCTGCACCGACTGTGACGTGGCCCTCTTCAATGCCCCGATGGCGCTGAACCACCCGACCGCGTCGACGGCCCTGCTCTTCATGCTGGCGCTGGCCAAACGCCTGTTTTCCCAGGAGCGAATCACTCGCGCCGGCCGGTGGGACCTGCAAACCGCCGAGCTGGGGGACGAGATTCTCGGACGAACGCTGGGAATTGTCGGGCTCGGACACAGCGGTCGCGAGCTGGCGCGGCTTGTCGGCCCGTTCAATATGCGGATTCTGGCGTACTCGCCTCACGCCGATTCGGCCCAGGCCGCCGCATTGGGCGTCGATCTTGTGCCGCTCGACCGCCTGTTGCGCGAATCGGATTTCGTCAGCGTTCACGCCCGGCCGCGTCCCGAGAACCGGCAGATGTTGGGAACGGCCCAATTTGCCTTGATGAAGCCCACCGCCTATTTCATCAATATCGCGCGCGGCGAGCTGGTCGACCACGAGGCAATGGTCGACGTCTTGCGTCACCGCAAGATTGCCGGCGCCGCGCTGGATGTCTTCGAGGTCGAGCCATTGCCCGTCGATGACCCGCTGATCGGGCTCGACAACGTGATCCTCACGCCGCACTGGTCGGCGTCGACACGCGACGTCTGGCGCGCCACCGGTCAGGCGATGGTCGAGGGGATGCTGCGGGTTTCTCGCGGTGAGATTCCGGAAGACATCGTCAATCGCGACGTGCTCGATCGCCCGGGGTTTCGCGACAAGCTTTCGAAGTTTCGGGAAAACGCGACAGGCAAGTGACTGATCCAGCGAAATCCAGAGCCGCGCCATGCCGACCCGATACAGTCGCTGTGGCCTTCCAGCGCTGCCCTGCAGGTCATGGATCAATGCTTACGAGGGGCTATCGAGCGCACTGTGCAGGACGTGGCGGATGAAGTCGAGCGTCGAAGTCTCCCCCGCAGGTGGCGCCAGTCGCGGCCGCAACGGAAGCGCGACGAATCCCGTATTATCCTCGCCGTTCGGTGGGTCACCGAGCCAGAAGATAAACGCCGGATCGGGGGTCGATGCCTCTGAAATGTCAGTCTCCAATTGTCCCCAATCTGAAAACTCAACCAGTGAGAACTCCGGCGCGAGGCAATCCACAAGCTCGCGAACGAATTTCGAGCCGGCCCCTGCGAGCGACACCCTCAAGGGACGCGCGAGAAGCCGCTCGCGAAGAGCGCGAACCGGCAGGCGCTTGACGGGGTGAACCAGATCGGGCGCGATCTCGCTCAATGGATCGAGCACGAAACGCCGATACCAGCACGCTGGATGCGGCACCGTGAGCCGCAGCGACTCGAATGATTCGTCGCCATAGAACAGCACGTCCAGATCGAGCGTCCGCGGGCC
>JAGVKR010000543.1 GCA_020050375.1 Planctomycetales bacterium | reverse complement strand
CGTGCTACGAACATCACGAATCTGCGCAGGGCGCGAAGATTTCGATCAGCGACAGTGGACTGACCACGGAAGACACCGAAGACACGGAAGAAATACAAGTATAATGACGAGTCCGATCTGCTCGCTCGTCCGGCGTCTTTTCCGTGTGATTCGTGTCTTCTGTGGTCCTGAGGGGTGTCCCCGTTGCGGCTGACCAATGCGGGGCCGTGCTTCGATCGAAATTCGCCTCGTCACACCCTCGCCTTCCTGGCAAGCGGTTTCGCCGGCGTCCCGGTCGGCCGGCCCGTCGCACATGCACTCCGATTGGCGTCGCGTTAGAATCACGCAAGCCAATTGAACCCCACCTGCTCGCAAGGATCTCTCCCATGAACTCCGCGGCCCTGTGTCGAAACCTGATCGTGGTGGGCGGCTGTTTCGCCCTCGCCTTGTCGTCCCGCGCCGCCGATGAGACTCCGGCTCCGCCCAAAGCGTTCATCGACGGCGCCGGCCTGGGCTGGCGAGCCCTCGGCGAGGCCGACTTCGAACGCGTGAATTGCGACCCCGAGACGTTCACCTGGAAAGAGGGGGGCGTTCACTGCACCGGTCAGCCGATCGGCGTCACCCGCTCGAAATCAAAATTCACCAACTTCGAGCTGGTCGCCGAGTGGCGGCACCAGAAGTCGGGGGGCAACTCGGGGATTTTCGTTTGGGCCACCGAAGAGGCGCTCACCGATCTCAAACGCAACACGCTCCCCCCCGGCGGAATTGAAGTCCAGGTGCTCGACCACGGGTATGCCGAAAAGTACGAGAAAGAGAACGGCAAGAAGTCCGACTGGTTCACGACCCACGGCGACGTCTTTCCCGTCGGCAAATCGACGATGAAGCCCTTTCCCCCCGTCGCCGCCCGCGGCAACCGCAGCTTCCCCCGCAAGAACCTGAGCAAAGGGATCGGCGAATGGAACCACTACTACGTCCGGGCCATCAACGGCGAAGTGCGGCTGTGGGTCAACGGCGAAGAAGTCTCCGGCGGCAACGACTGCGAGCCCCGCATCGGCTACCTCTGCCTCGAATCCGAAGGCGCCCCGATCGACTTCAAGAACCTGCGGATCCGCGAACTGCCGTAAACCGGGAAGAAGTTCGACCACGGAAGACACTGAAAACACGGAAGTCACGAAAATGGCCTCTTGTTTTTTTCCGTGTTCTCCGTGTATTCGGTGGTTCCTCCTTCCCGTTCGCGATCGATCGTGATCTCACTTGCGTTAATGACTGGAGTACAATCGGGGCATGAATGAACCCGACACAAAACCCGACGGCAAGTCGACCGACCAGCGATGCACGCGATCGGTCATTCTCGGTCCGTCGCCATTCGATGTCTTCTTCCTGTCCATCGTTTTGACCGGAATCGCCGTGTCCCTATTATTGCCGATACTCCAATGGTTGCGAGTGTGGTTTGGCTAGCACTTCAAAACCAGTTTTTCGTGTTTTTCGCGTATTTCGTGGTTACCTCCTTCCCACCGTCGCCATTGGAGCGTTCCATGCGATTGTCGTCATTTCCTCGTGAGGTTCGAATGCAAAGAAGGCCGTCGTCGCGACTGGTGTTCGCTCTCGGCATTGCGACTTTTGTGTGTCCGCTCGTCGCACACGCCGAACCGGCGGTGTCGTTCGAGCGCAAAGACGATCGGCTCGACATCCGCATCGACGGGAAGCCGCGCGGCGAGTATGTCTGGGGCGATCGCACGATCCTCCGTCCCTATTTTTCGAGTCTCCGCGCGCCCAATGGGATCCAAGTCACGCGCCGCAATCCCCCCGTCGAAGGTCAGGACGCCGTCGATCACGCCAACATGCATCCGGGTCTCTGGCTGGCGTTCGGTGATTTCGCCGGGAGCGACTTCTGGCGTAACAAAGGGACAGTGCGGCACGTCGAGTTCGTCGAGCCGCCGGCGTCCGACGGCCGCACCGGCTCATTCGCCGTTCGCAATCAGTATGTCGCCGGTGACAAAACTCTTTGCGAAGAAGTCTGCCGGATCGTCATTCGCGCCCAATCGAACGGCACGCTCCTCACGTGGGATTCGCAGTTCAGCGGAAAGGACGAGCTCGCTTTCGACGATCAGGAAGAGATGGGCCTCGGTGTTCGCGTGGCGACACCGATCACCGTCAAGAACGGCGGAACAATCCTCAACAGCGACGGCTTGAAGAACGAGCCGCAAGTATGGGGGAAGCAGTCCGACTGGTGCGACTACAGCGGCACGATCGACGGCCAGCCGGTCGGCATCCTCCTGATGCCCGACCCGAAAAATTTTCGACGCTCGTGGTTCCACTCCCGCGACTACGGCGTCCTCGTCGCTAACCCCTTCGGCCGCAAAGCCTTCACGAAAGGCGAAAAGAGTCTGGTAGTCGTGAAGCCGGGCGAATCCTTTCGCCTCCGCTTCGGCATCCTCGTCCACAGCGGAGCGACCGACCTGCCGGCGGCGTACAGCGAGTGGGTGAAATCGCTAAAGCCTTGAGAGGATTCAGGATTCAGCATTCAGCGAGAGACATTGGCGCGCAGTCCGCACGCCGAATTTGGTAGCAGTCCGTTGAAAGACGGCGACTGGCTCTGACACCGCACTTGGGCTACCTCTTCCGTAGCCGCCACAGGCCGCCGGGGTGCGCCGGGTCTTCATGCTCGAATGTGGCGATGTACAGGGCGTCGTCGTGCGGTGTCAGATAGTAACGTAGGTCACGCTGTGCGTGACGGCAATCGACGTTCAAACCCGACGTCGGGGGGCGGGCCAATGCCATTCGCGCTCCACAAGCAGTCGTAGTGCCCCCAGCCGGCCAACCTACCACGAATTCGTGCCGTAACCCCATCCGGCAGTGCGTGCCGCTGACAATCGATTCCTTGGCACGCACTCCGCCTGTCCCTCGGATCGTCGATCGCCAGTACACAACCATACCCTCATTTTCGCGCCCATTTCCAGATTGGCACCTTTCCAGTTTTGGTGCTTTTGACCGGTTCTGGAAATGCGTAATGAGGTATAATTTGAGGGTCGGAATCCGGAACGTGGCGAGGCGTGTTCACCGGGGGTGCATCGCGCAGGCTGCGCCGGCGCGGGCGAATTGGAATATACCTCACGCGGTTTCTAATGAGACATTCGCAAACCCCCTCCCCAGCCCTCCCCGCGAACGGGGAGGGGGTCGCCTTCCCCCCGTTCGCGGGGGGATCGAGGGGGGGCGACGTCTCAATTGAGCCCGCGCAGAGTATGGCGACGGAACGAGCAGGCCTTTCCCGACCAACTCGATTCGAGCCGCCATGTCGGTCGCCCACGACCCTTGTTGCGTAAAAAACAGCGATGAAATTGCAACAAATTGCAGTGAACTACGCGTATAGCCCACATTGCGCACCATTTTCGGGAGGAAAGCGACTCCTGAGTGTTTAAGTGATTGTATGAACGGTCACTCGAACACAAGCAGGAGGCGCGAATGT
>JAGVKR010000725.1 GCA_020050375.1 Planctomycetales bacterium | reverse complement strand
GTTGCGGTTCGATTTCACGCAACCCAAGGCGATTCCGCGCGAGCAATTGACGCAGATCGAAAACGAAATCAACGCCCGCGTCGCCGAAGGAGCCCCCGTCACCTGGGAAGTCATGGACCTCGAGCAGGCCAAAAAGACCGGCGCCACGGCCCTCTTCGGCGAGAAATACCCCGATCGCGTCCGCGTCGTCACGATGGGCACTTTCAGCCGTGAGTTGTGCGGGGGAACACACCTGGCCAACACCGGGCAGGTCGGGCTGTGCAAGGTCGTCGGCGAAGAATCGGTCGCGGCCGGCACCCGCCGCATCACGGTCCTGACCGGCGAAAAGGCCCTCGAAAAGATCCGACACGACGAGCAGATGCTGGTCGAGTTGGCCCAGCTCGTGAAGTCGCCGCGCGTCGAAGATCTGCCGCACCGTGTCTCAGCCCTCGTTGAGGAAGTCCGCACGCTGAAGCAGCACTTGAGCAAGCTCAACTCGCAGGCCGCGGTCGGACTGGTCGACGAGCTGGTCGCGAAAGCAATCGACGTCGACGGCGTGAAGATCATCACCCATCAGATCGAAGAGGGAGACGCCGATCTGCTCCGCTCACACATCGATCAGTTGCGCCGCAAAGTCTCGCCGCTGGCCGTATTGCTTGCCACAGGCGGCGAGGGGAAAGTCGTGCTGATCGCCGGGCTCAGCAAGGAGCTGGTTGAGAAGGGCGTGAACGCCGTCGAATGGGTGAAAGCGGCCGCCAAAATCGTCGGTGGCGGCGGCGGCGGACGACCGGACCTGGCCCAGGCGGGAGGCAAGCACGCCGATAAATTGCCGCAAGCCCTGACCGAGGCGGTGACTTACCTGCGTCAAAAGTTGGCTGGGTAAGTTGGTTGGATTGAGAAATGATGAGCAATCGTACTTTCTACGTCGAGACGAGCGTTTGGGGAATGGTCGCGGCCGACCAACCTGCGGAGATGCGCCGACTGACGAAGCAGTTTCTGCGAAGTGCTCAGACGTTCTACATATCCGAGGTCGTGCTTGGCGAGATTGCGCGAGCTCCAGAGCGATCGCGCGTGCAAATCGCGAATGAACTCAAGGTGTGTAAGCCAATGTTGCTGGATGTGACCGATGAGTGTAGAGACTTGGCTGAAGCCTATGTTGCTGCCGGTGTTGTGCCGAAGAAGAAACGAGACGACGCCCTCCATGTAGCAACAGCGACTTTCCATGAAATCGACATCGTGGTAAGTTGGAATCACAAGCATATCGCAAACATCCGCAAGTCTGAGCAGTATCACGCGGTCAATCTGCTCGAAGGATTCGCGGATACCCCTCTCATTCTCACACCATCCATGGTGCTTTATGAGTAAGGAAAAAACGCTCGACGAGGCGCTCGACGAGATGGACAAGTGGTCTGACGCGATGGTGCGTGATATTGGGGGTCTGTCGCCGGCGGAATTTCGGAAGTACTTTCGGGAAGCGCAGTCCCGACTTGAAGAAGCGACGGGTGTCAAACTCAATCTGCCGAAGGCGCGCAGGAAACCGGCGAAAACGTGACGCTTCGTCGGCTGTTCTACGCCAACCCGCGCTGCTTCAACTCCGCCAGCACGTTCTGCACGATCGCTTCGATTTCGCCGCGGTCGACGGGGGGGCTCTTCGAGACCGGGCAGCCGCCGATCGGTTGATCGGTGAAGCCCTGTTCGGCGAGCAGGCACTGCAATGTTTTGCTGAGCGAAGCGATGTCGGTCTTCTGCTCGGGCGAAAGCGGCTGCCGGCCGACTCCCATGTTGAATCCGCGCAGGTTGACCGCTTCACGGAAGCCTTCCGGAAACTCGGCCGAATAGATCATCGTGTCGAACAGCGTCACGAGGTCGTACTGCACCTGGCGGGCCTCATCGAGCCGTCCGGCCAGTGTCAGGTCGTACAGCTTGCGGGTGATCTCGGGGACAACCCCCGAAGTGGCATTCGTTCCCCCGTCGCACCCGATGAGAAGCAGCGGCATCAGGGCCGCGTCCCAACCGGTGAGAAAGCTGAAGTCGGGCCGATTGGGGCGGACCGCCTTGATCATGCGGATCATGTGCGGGATGTCGCCCGACGAATCCTTGATGGCGACGATCTTCTCGAAGTTGTCCGATAGCTTTTGAACAGTCGGCACGTCAATCGGGCTGGCGAAGAGCGGGATGTTGTAGAGTGTCACGTCGATCGGGGTGTTCCGACCAATCTCGGCGAAGTAGGCGTAGACCGAAGCGGGGCTCAGCTTGAAGTAGAACGGCGCGACGATCGCCACCGCCCGCACCCCCAGGCTGTGATAGTGCTCGCAGGCCCGAATCGTCTCGCGGACGTTGGCCTCGGCGGCCCCGGCCAGAATCGGCACCCGGCCGCGTGTCTGATCGGCGACGATCTCGATGATCCGCCGCCGCTCATCCACGGTGAACCGCGTGAACTCCCCCGTCGAGCCATTGGGATAAAGTCCATGAACGCCCCGCTCGATCAGCCAGTCGACGTAGCGACGAAGCTCCGCTTCGTTGATCTCCCCGCGACTGTCGAGGGGGACGAGGTTCGGGGTGAAGATCCCGGTCAAACGCTGGGAGTGAGCCATTGAAGAAATACCTGGGAGGGTCGCAGGAGGACTCTGAGGGAGGGACCGCACGGCACGTTCAAACGTCGACGAACGTGCCGTAGCAGCAACACGTAAGGATAATGCATAACCCGCGTCGGCAAGCCGGAAGCGGAATGGAAATCTTAACCCAGCCTGCCTGATATTCCAAGAAGTGGGGCAATCGGAGCCGAGTCAACCCCGTGAGCGAGCCCACCGTCACTGTTTGTGGCGATTTTGACGTCCCTGCCGGTCGGTGGGGGGCTCAGTGTGGTTGAGGGCGGCGAAGAGGGCCAGCCCGTTGGGAGCGTTCCTTCTGGCTGACGAAGGCGGTCACGTTGGCACTGGCGGGCTCGTCGGCCAATGGACTGTGAATGCGACCCCGCCTTCGGGAATCGATTCAACCTCGATGCGTCCTCCGTGCCGCGTGATGATCCGCCAGGCTTTCGAAAGACCGAATCCCAACCCGCGTCCCGCCTGACGGCCGGAGTAAAAGGGATCGAACAGATGTTCCCGGTCGATTTCCGAGAGACCGTGCCCGTTGTCGGTGACTTTGAGCACGGCCCAGCTCGTCCCCGCTTCATCGACGTCGGTGGAGACCGAGATCAGAATCCGCCCCTCATGTGCGATCGCTTCCAGAGCATTTCGAACAAGGGCACTGATCGCGACGCGCAGTTGGACGGGATCGGCGTACACCGGCACCGGGACGGGCGCTTCAACAATCAACGCACAGCCAATCGCGGCGGAGTCATTCTGGTGCTTCTGCGCAATCTCGCGGCAGACTCCCTCCAGCTCGAGTGTTTCGGGACGGGGCTGCGGCGGGCGCGCGAACAGCATCACATCGCCGATCATGTCGCGAATCCGGTAAGCCTGTCCGCCGATTGTTGCCAGCGCATGGCGACGATCGGGATCGGTCTCGTCCGCCAGCAGTTGCTGCACGTAGCCCACGATCGTGGCCACGGGATTATTGATCTCGTGCCCTGCCCCGGCAGCGAACTCGGCCAGCGCGCGGAGCTTTGCCGATTCGAGCTCGCGCTCGAAATCGGCTTGTTCGGAAGAATCTCTCGATCCGGTCAATGTCCAGTGCCTCTCGAGCTTCACCTGGCTCCGTTTTCAAGCGATCAATGGCGTCGCTTTCGAAACCGATCTCCCAATGCCGGCGATGGAACGCAAACGCCCGGCTGCTTGCAGCAACCGGGCGTCGGAATACACAACACGTTACGCGTGGATTCTACTACCTGGCAGCGATCGGCTCGACGTCGAGTTGCTTGCACATCAGCTCGACGAGCTGCTCGACCTCGAACGGCTTCTGCAGGAATTCGTTGGCGCCCGAGGTCATCAGGTCGGCGATCTTGTCTTCCTCGACCATGCCGCTGATGCAAATCACCCGCACATCGCTCAAAGCCGGGTCGTTCTTGATCCGCTGGCAGACCTCTTTGCCGTTGATATCGGGGAGCATGACGTCGAGCACCACCACGTCGGGATGGTATTCGCGAACCATCATGCCGGCATCGAAACCGTTCGTGGCGATCCGCACTTCGAACCGACCGTCGGATTCGAGGTGGTCGCGAATCAGCTCGACGAGCTCTTCGTCGTCATCGACGACGAGCGCTTTGCGTTTGCCGCTTTCGAGAGCATCCGTGGGGATGCTGTTGTCTTTCATGAACTTGAACAGGATGTCCCGCGGGATCCGCCGGAACTTGGAACCCGGAACACGGAAGCCCTTGAGTTGACCTGAGTCAAAGCAGCGAATGATCGTCTGCTGGCTGACCTTGCAGATCCGTGCGGCCTCACCTGTCGTGTACACCGTTTTCATGTTGCTCATAGAACATCCCTTTCTCTCGACGACCACATGGAAGCCGATGTGCTCAAGACTATTCGCACGGCCGAACGGCAATGCGGGAATCTACCTCCGTGGCACGACAACAGAGCGTTGCGATCGGTAACGCAGATTGGTCGATCCATCGAAATTCACCACCGTCTGACTTTACCGATCTTACCACGGGTGCCGATTATATCCAGTCTCCAAAGCTGGTCAAGGTGCGTTATTATCGCCAATTGCCGGAAGGCGTTGATGCAACCCAAGACCCGAAATCCACACAATTTACAGCGTAAGACGGTGCGGCTCGCGGACGTAGAGCATCAGAATTGCGATATCCGCCGGTGTGATTCCGCTGATGCGGCTGGCCTGCCCGAGATTTCGAGGCTGAATCCGCGCCAGTTTTTGCTTGGCTTCGGCCCGCAATTGCCGGACGGCAGAATAGTCGAAATGGGCCGGAATCGACAGCATTTCGATCTGATCCTGCCGGTCAATCATCGACTGCTGTCGACGAATGTAGCCGGCGTATTTCGCTTCGACCGACAACTGCTGCCCTGCCAATGGAGATAGCTCGAGCGCAGCCACCTCCGGGCAAAGGGAACAGAGCTCCGACCAGGTGGTTTCGGGGCGCCTTAGAAACTGCTGCAATGAGGCCCCCTGGTGAAAGCGGGCGGCCAGCCGCTCGGCCCCGCGAGCAATCTCGGCATCGTGCCTCTGCAATCGCGCCCAGCGGTCGGCTGACACGGTCCCCACACGCCACCCGACTGGCGTCAACCGACGATCGGCATTGTCGTGACGCAGCAGCAGGCGATACTCGGCCCGAGACGTGAACATGCGGTAGGGCTCATCGACTCCCTTGGTGACCAGATCGTCAATCAACACCCCCAGATAGGCTTCGTTTCGATCTAGCAATAACGGCGGTTTTCCCGAAAGCTTGAGGGCCGCGTTGACCCCCCCCCAAAGCCCCTGCCCCGCCGCCTCTTCGTAGCCCGTGGTGCCGTTGATCTGACCGGCAAAATACAAACCCGAGACGCGCTTCGTTTCGAGCGTAGGGTGCAACTGGGTTGGCGGAGCGAAATCGTACTCGACGGCATACCCGAACCGCATGATGTCGGCCCGCTCGAGCCCGCGGATCGAGCGAATCATCTGCTCCTGCACGTCGCGCGGGAGGCTGGTCGAAATCCCGTTGCAATAGACCTCAAGCGTGTTCCGTCCTTCGGGTTCGAGAAAGATCTGATGCGAGCTCTTGTCGGCGAATCGAACCACCTTGTCCTCAATAGAGGGGCAATAGCGCGGTCCGGTCGATTGGATCTGACCGCTGTACATCGGCGCCCGATGCAGGTTCGCCCGGATGAGATCGTGGACTGATCCATTGGTTTCGGTCAACCAGCAGTTGATCTGGGTCTGCGCGATGCGTTCGGTGAGAAACGAAAATGGCTGCGGATCGTCGTCCCCCGGCTGAACGGTGAGGGCCGCATAGTCGATCGTTCGCCCGTTCAAGCGCGCCGGAGTTCCTGTTTTGAAGCGCGACAGCTCGAAACCCAGATCCGCCAGCGATTGCGAGATTCCGCCGCTGGTCCCTTCACCGGCGCGTCCGCCGGCGGTTTTGGCCTCGCCGGTGTGCATGAGCGCCTGCAGAAACGTCCCCGTGGTCAGCACGACCGCCGGGGCGCGATACAGCGCATCGCCGCGGACTCGCACGCCGGTGATCGCCCCCTGCTCCACCACCAGACCTTCGACCAGTTCCTGCCGGAGGGTCAGGTTTTCCTGCTGCTCGACGGCCTGCTTCATGTAAAACTGATACGCCTTCTTATCCGCCTGGGCGCGGGGGCTGTGCATGGCCGGCCCCTTCCCCCGATTGAGCATGCGAAACTGAATGCCGGTGGCGTCGATGGCCCGCCCCATCTCACCCCCCAGCGCGTCGATCTCGCGGACAATCTGTCCTTTGGCAATCCCCCCGATGGCCGGATTGCAGCTCATCGCTCCCACGGTGTCGCAACTCATTGTGAGCAGCGCAGTTCTGGCTCCAATCCGGGCGGCGGCAAGCGCCGCCTCGCAACCGGCGTGCCCGGCTCCAACGACGACGACGTCAAAATCGTAAATGGTCGATGCAGTCATTCGAGTCCGTCAGCGGGAAAACGCGAAAAGGGCAAGCCGCGGCGAAAACCTGGTTGAGCATGAACGACGTTCGTTCACGCAAGATGCGATGATTCTCAATCGATCGTGCGACGCAGTGTACAAGCAATGTCGCTCGCAATGCTTGCCTCTTCGCCACCCTATCGACGCTTGAATCTCACCGCCGTTCCTCCGATACTCCGGGCAACACTCGTATTGTTATCCAACCACCTTGATGAAGGGAATAGAACGATGGCAGACATCCGCAAAGGAGCGGTCACGCTCAAGGGAAATCCGGTCGATTTGGCAGGTCCGCAGTTGAAAGTTGGGGACGCGGCCCCCGACTTTTCGCTCCAGGGAGCCGACCTCAAGGATGTGACGCTCGCGGCATCGGCGGGCAAGGCTCGGATCGTCGCCGCCATTCCGTCGCTCGATACCCCCGTCTGCCACAAAGAAACCAAGCTCTTCAATGACCGGGTCAAAGGACTGCCGAACGTTCAGGTGCTGGTCGTGAGCATGGATCTCCCCTTCGGCCAGAAGCGCTGGTGCGGAGCGGAAGGGGTCGAAAACGTGACGGCCCTGAGCGCCCATCGCTGCACGAAGTTCGGTGAAGATTACGGCGTGCTGATCAAGGGCGGCGCGCTCGATCGCTGCCTGGCCCGCGCGATTTTCGTGATCGGCGCCGACAACAAGATCAAGCACGTCGAGTACGTTTCGGAAATCGCCAACGAGCCCAACTACGACGCAGCTCTCGCCGCAGCGAAGTAACCCCCAGGCGAGCGGGGGGCGTCAGCCCCCTGAAGCGTCCCCTACCAGCGCGACGAAAACCCTGGCCGCCATATGCTGCCGGGGTTTTCTCTTTGGCCCGTTCGCAGAGAGACAACCTGTAGTCTTGCCTTCAGTCAACACGATACATCATCGCGTGTGGACTGAAGTCCACACTACGAGAATTCACACGCCCTCTCTCACACGCCGCTCAGAACAGCCGCCCCTGCCCGGCCTCGCCATCGGGTTCCGGCAAAGGGATGTTCAGGTGCGCAAACGTGGCGGCCGTCGCCATTCGCCCGCGCGGGGTCCGCTGGAGCAGGCCGCAGCGCAAAAGGAACGGCTCGACTTCGTCTTCCAGCGTGTCGGCCGAGATGTTCATGCTGTGTCCCAGCGCCTGAACTCCGGCCGGGCCGCC